>CAIMVB010000315.1 GCA_903844785.1 uncultured Rhodospirillales bacterium
CTTCACCAGCGCATCACGCGCATCAATATCCAAATGGTTGGTTGGTTCATCCAGAATAAGCATATGCGGCGCATCACGCGTCGTCAGTGCCAATAACAACCGCGCCTTTTCGCCACCCGAAAGCTGCGTGACGCGGGTTTCGGCGCGATCCGCATCCAGCCCGAAACGCGCCAATTGCGCGCGGCAGGCGGTTTCAGTCGCCTTCGGCAGCGCGGCCTGCATGTGTGACAGCGGCGTGCCTTGCAGGTTCAATTCTTCCGCCTGGTGCTGCGCGAAATACCCCACGCGCAGGCGCTGATTGCGAAACACATCGCCGCCTTCTGGCGAGAGCCTTCCCGCCAGCAGCTTCGCCAGCGTGGATTTGCCATTGCCATTGGCGCCGAGCAGCGCCACGCGATCTTCCTGATCCAGCCGCAAATCCAAATTGCGCAAAATCGGCGGGCCGCCATAACCAACCGAAGCGCGACGCAGCGACAAAATGGGCGGTGCCAGCGCATCCGGCGCGGGGAAGGCGAAATGCACTGGCTGGTCTTCCACCAATGCCTCAACTGCCGGCAGGCGTTCCAAAGCTTTCAGGCGCGATTGCGCTTGCCGCGCCTTGGTGGCCTTGGCGCGGAAGCGATCCACAAAGGCTTGTATGCGCGCGCGTTCCGCCAGGCTTTTCGCGTTCTGCGCCTGTTGCTGCGCCTGGCGTTCCGCGCGCACGCGCAGGAAATCCGCGAAATTGCCGGAATAAAGCGTGATGTCCCCGCGATCGAGATGCGCAATCGCATCCACGCAGCGTTCCAATAATCCCCGATCATGGCTGACAACAATCGCGGCACCGGGAAACCGCGCGAGCCATCCTTCCAGCCACAGCGTTGCTTCCAAATCCAGATGGTTGGTGGGTTCATCCAGCAACAGCAAATCCGGTTCCAGAAACAAGGCGCGCGCCAAAGCGACACGCATCCGCCAACCGCCAGAAAATTCCGTGAGCGCGCGGGCCTGCGCCGCCGCATCAAAACCAAGCCCGGAAAGCACCGCCGCCGCCCGCGCCGGCGCGCTATCGGCGCGAATGGCGATCAGCCTTTCATGAATTTCCGCAACGCGGGCGGGATCAGCCGCGCTTTCCGCTTCAGCCAATAGTGCCGCGCGTTCTTCATCCGCCGCCAGCACAGCTTCCAGCAGGCTCGCCGCACCGGCCGGGGCTTCCTGCGCCACATGGCCCATGCGCGCGCGGGCAGAGAGGCGAATTTCCCCGCCATCGGGCTGTAATTCGCCAATAATGGCGCGCAGCAGCGTGGATTTGCCGGCGCCATTGCGCCCAATCAGGCCAATCTTGCGCCCATCATCCACCTGCAAGCCAGCGCCTTCCAACAAGGCGCGCCCGCCAAGACGAATGGTGAGGTCACGGATGGCCAGGACAGTCATGCGCGCGGGTTGTGGAGCAGGGGGCGGGGCGCGTCAAAGGGGGGGGCGGAGGCGACGGCCTGACCCAAGTTACAGAAAATTAAGTTTTTGCTTCTTGTGTTAGAAATCAACCGCTTATTATCCTTACCAAAACGCAAACAAATTGGTCGGGGGAAATCCATGCGTTCCATAGCTTTGCTGGGGCGTTTCTGCACAGTTGTTGCGATGGCCCTGTTCGCCGCCGCTTGCGAAGGCCCGAACTGGGGGCGTGACGACTCGGGCGCAGCAATTCGGCTGGATGATTGGACCCCGATCGAGCCCACACGCTTAACAGCGAATTTGGCAGAGGTCTTGTCCGGCCTGCCGCTCAAGGATGCCAAGCGCACTCTTCGCAATAGCTCAGTGCAACATGAGGTGGTCACGATCACAGATCGCGGTTGGGCCAATGCGCAACGCATCATTGCGCCCAATTCCTATTTCGATATTCAGTCTTTCTCCCGCCTGGGCTCCAGGGAGCGGTTTGAAACCTGGGCACGGGAACGCTTTCCCCAAGCCAAGGATGTTGAATTTGTGGATGTGATCACGGTGACACATCCCCGCACCGCCACGCGCGGCTTTACGGCCACTGTCATGGTGACCAAATAACAGGACCGTAAGTTCCGCTGTTCCCTGGCCTATGCCGGCTACGGTGGCCCCAAGCTCTCTGAAAGCTCTACCGATATCTACCGATTGGAAGAGCTTAAATCCATCCTGCAAATCAGGCTCTGCACCACAAACGCCTCCGCCGCTTTGCTCAATCAGCGGATGCAGCGCGTAGCGTTTTGACAACGGCGTGATGCGTTTCACAGTTCACGCCATAGCCTCGTCCCAGCGGTTGCGTCGCCTCGGCTTTCCACCACTGACGCTCATCACCTGTTAGGCCGGTCTTCCTTCAATGACGTTCCGGCCTATCTGATAGCAATGCAAGGCGCAGGGGAAGTGGCGGATCATCACGCCATCCACCATTGTTTCGGCCGTTTTGCTTCGGGTGGAAGCGCCAACGGACACCAGGTGGCGCGGGTTCTTGTTGGCAAATTCGATAAGCCCCTTCAATTCACCAGGATGGTCAACAAAGCGATCAGACCATTTGATTTCATAGGCCCAGGCAGGGCGTAGCGTCGCCGGGTCGACGCGCACCAGATCAATTTCGCGATCCTGCCGGCCCGATTTCCAGCGTGCGTAATGGATATTGCTCAGCGCATCGGAATGGAACCATTGGCTGAAGATGGCTGTTTCAGCCATGTTCCCCATCGCCTCATGATCTTCAGTCAGGGGGGCGAACAAGGCCGCGCGCATGGAAGGGTTCGTTAGATACGCCTTGAACTGGCGCATTCTTTGGAATGTACGGCCGGAATCATCAACGCGGCGAACGCGGACAATCAGGAATGCGGCTTCAAGATATTCCAGATAACGGGAAATGGTGTTCTTCGCGACACCCGAGCTTGATGCCAGGCCTTCAAGGCTGATCTCTTGGCCGGAATGATAGGCGATGGTGGTGAAAAGGCGATTGAGTTCCTGAATATCCTGAATGCCATAAAGGCTGGGCAAGTCGCGGAGCAAAACCTTGTCCACAATGTCCCGGCCAAGATAGCGCTGAACATTCTGGCGTATTTGTGCATTGAGTACCGCTTCCGGATAGCCGCCGAAATTCAGGTAATCAATGAACGCGCGATTGAGCGCGGCAATATCCGTTGTAGTAAAGCGGCGTTTCTGCCCCTGGTGGTTGGAGCGGATCAATTCATCTTCCAGCCCCATGAAATTCAGAAACTCGGCGAATGTCAGCGGCGGCAGGAAAAAATCTGTGAAGCGCCCTGCGCCGGATTCCTGACTTTTAAGTCGCAAGGCAGCCGCCGCCGAACCAGAAGCGATAAAGCGCGTCTGCGGGAACTTGTCGGTCAAAACCTTGAGGTGAACTTCCCAATCCTTCAGATACTGGATTTCATCAAAAATGATGATCCGGCGGTCAGATGGCTGGTGCCCGGTTTGCTTTTCAAACAGTGCAATCAGTTTTTCCGGCGGCATGGCGCTGTAAAGCGGAGTATCAATAGATGCGAATAGGATACTCCCCGGCGGAAACCCATCCTTCAGCGCGTGTTCCACCAATTGTTGCAGCATGAATGTTTTGCCAACGCGCCGCGGCCCCATCAGAATCAAGGTGCGCCGAATGTCCCAATTCAGGGCAAGCTCTCTGAATTGCGCGAAGTAGGCCCGGGTATGCGCGAACGCCGTAGGGGTGGCGCCCCCTCGAACGGCCCACCACGGGTTGTCACGTTCCAGGCTTTGCAGAATGTCGTTTTCAGCTATTTCCAGCATGGCGCCCGCCCATGCCCATTTAGTATCATTACCTTGATGCTATTGCAACATCCGGGATAAAACCCTGATTACGCTATGGGATTCCCGTCAGAATAACGTCCCATGAAGCCCATTCCGGCGGCCAGCGGGGAGACAGCAACGGATGGGAATGCAGGGGAGAGAAGGGGACAGGCAACCCCATCCGCTTGACGCCCCTCCGCTGTCCGCGTAAAGCCCTCCCCTCGCCGTAAGGCGCCGGCCCCTTTGCCCAGGTGGCGGAATTGGTAGACGCGCAGGTTTCAGGTACCTGTGGCCGCAAGGCTGTGAAGGTTCGAGTCCTTTCCTGGGCACCAGTTTTTCTCTTTCCCAAGCGGCGCGACCAATGGGTTCCACCCTTTTCTCCCATGCCGGCGTGACCATCCGGCTCCATCGCAATGACCTGCCAGATGGGATCGATCTTGGCCGCATGGTCGCGATTGATACGGAAACCATGGGGCTGAACCCGCATCGGGATAGGCTTTGCCTGGTACAATTATCCTCAGGCGATGGGTCCGCACATCTGGTGCAAATCAGCCCAGCAACACTTGGCGGACGCGGGGCGGATGCGCCCAATCTCAAAAAGCTATTGTCGGACCCTGCTGTCACCAAGCTGTTTCACTTCGCGCGCTTTGATGTGGCGGCGCTGTATCACGCGCTTGGTGTTGTCACCGCGCCTGTGATCTGCACCAAAATCGCCGCCAAGCTGGTGCGGACTTTTACCGATAGGCACGGGCTTAAGGATTTGTGCCGCGAATTGCTGGGCGTGGATTTGTCCAAGCAGCAGCAAACATCGGATTGGGGCGCGGCGGAACTCTCGCCCGAACAATTATCCTATGCGGCGTCAGACGTGCTGCATCTCCATGCGCTCTGGGCCAAGCTTGAAGGCCTGCTGAAGCGCGAAGGCCGGCTTGACCTGGCCGAGGCCTGCTTCCGCTTCCTGCCGGCGCGCGGGCGGCTTGATCTGCTCGGCTATGAAGACCCGGATATTTTCCAGCATTAGTGCCTGCCCCAAGTCGCCAAGTGTTTCCTCTTGGCTTGACCATGTCCCGAACGCCACTTGGCATTTTTTTTGCAGGGCGAAGCCCGGAATTTGTTGACCCCTGAGGGCCGCCGCCTCATACAAGGTGGCGTGAACACCCTTGCTCCCCACCCAGACCTTACCGAAGCCCGCCGCGTGCTGGCGCTGGAAGCGGATGCGCTACGCGCGCTTTCTGACACTTTGGATGATGGCTTTGTGCGCGCTGTCGGCTTGCTGGCAGGTGTGACAGGGCGGGTTGTTGTCTCCGGCATGGGGAAATCGGGCCATGTGGCGCGCAAGATTGCCGCGACCATGGCTTCCACCGGCACGCCGGCGCTGTTTGTGCACCCGGCGGAAGCCTCCCACGGCGATTTGGGGATGATCCTGGCGGGCGATGCGGTGCTGGCGCTGTCCAATTCCGGGGAAACGCCGGAATTGGCGGATTTGATCGCGCATTCGCGGCGTTTCAGCCTGCCATTGATTGGCATTATCGGCCGCGCCGAAAGCACATTGGCGCGCGCTGCCGATGTTGCGCTGGTGCTGCCGGCGGCGCCTGAAGCCTGCCCGATGGGCCTTGCCCCCACAACCTCCACCACCATGCAAATGGCGCTGGGGGATGCTTTGGCGGTGGCGTTGCTGACGCGGCGGGGGTTCACGGCTTCGGATTTCCGGGTGTTTCACCCAGGCGGCAAATTGGGCGCGCGGTTGTCGCGCGTGCGGGATTTGATGCATGGCGCAGCGGAATTGCCCCTGGCACCGCCTGATATGCCGATGGAAGCCGCGATTTTGGCGATGACCGCGCGGCGCTTTGGCTGCCTTGGCGTGGTGGGCGCGGATGGCGCTTTGGCCGGCGTGATCACGGATGGGGATTTGCGCCGCGCGCTGGAAAACGCAGGCGGGGCGGCGCTGCTGTCTCGGCCCGCCGGGGAAGTGATGACGCGTAATCCCCGTGCCATCGGCGGCGATATGCTGGCGGCGGAAGCGCTTGGGGTCATGAACAAGCACGCCATCACGGCGCTTTTCGTGGTGGATGAAGCGCGCCGGCCGATTGGCATTCTGCATATCCATGATTTGTTGCGCGCGGGTGTGGCGTGAAGAATCGCGCGCCTGATGCCGTGAATATCGCAACCGCGCCCCGTGCGGCGCGGCGCATCACCACACCTTCACGCGAACGCTGGTCCCCTTCTGCGGCGCAAATGGCGCGGCGGCGTTTTGTGGTTTCGGCCTTGAAATGGCTGGTCCCTGGTGCTGGCTTGGCGTTGTTATTGGCCATTGCCATCTGGCCGGAATTGGAAGGCATGGAAGAACGCGCGCGCGTTTCCTTCCGCCGGGTGACGCAAACCGCACCGGAAGCGGTGCGCGTGGTCGCACCACGCTATCAAGGCGTTGATGAACAGAACCGGCCCTATACCGTGACCGCCGCCATTGCCCGGCAAGGGCAAGATCAGGATATTCTGGATCTTGAAGCACCACGCGCGGATTTGACGCTGAATGATGGCTGGGTGCTGATGGAATCGCGCGAAGGGCGTTTGTTCAAGGCGCGCAACCATCTTGATCTGCGCGGCGAAGTGACGCTGTGGCATGATGGCGGCAATCTGCTGGTGACTGAAGAAGCCGCGATTGAATTGAAGGAAGGTGCCGCTTCCGGTGATAAGCCCGTCGCCGCGCAAGGCCCCTTCGGCACCTTGGTGAGTGAAGGTTTCCGCCTTTATGAAAAAGGCGCGGTGGTGATTTTCACCGGCCAATCGCGCGCCATGCTGGAAGGCCGGCAATGAAGCGGCGTCTTGCATTGGCGCTTTGCCTGTTGTCGGGTGCAGCCTTCGCGCAAAGCATGGACCTCAATCAAGGCGGGCCCATTGAAGTCACGGCGCGTGATGGCATTGAATGGCGCCAGAATGATCAGGTGGTGATTGCGCGCGGCGCAGCGCGGGCGGTGCGCGGTGGTGTGACGATTGATGCGGATATGCTGGTGGCGCGCTATCGCCCACGCGGCGGCGCACCAGTCGAACCGCGCCCTGGCAGCGAAGGCCCCGGCGGCGCTAGCGAGATTTGGCGCCTGGAAGCCGAAGGCAATGTGGTGATCACCACCGTAACCGATCGCGCCGAAGGTGAGCGTGCGATTTACGATATGGATCAGGCGGTGATGGTGCTGACAGGGCGGAACCTGCGTCTGACCTCACCCGATAATGTACTGACCGCGCGCGACAGCGTGGAATATTGGCCGCAGCGGCGCATGGCGGTCGCACGGGGTGATGCGGTTGTGGTCACCAGGGATGACAAACGCGTGCGCGCCGATGTGCTGGTGGCCTATTTCAAGGAAGCGCCCACAGAAGCAACGGCGGCGCCGCGCCCACAAGCCGCGCGCCCGGGCGCTGAAGCCACGCCTGGTTCCAGCAGCAATCTGGAAAAGGTTGAAGCCTATGGCCGGGTTGAAATCCGCACACCGGAAGAAGTGGTGCGCGGGGATAGCGGCGTCTATACGCCGCCCAATGGGCTGGCGCGGCTTCTGGGCGATGTGCGGATTGTGCGCGGCGATAATACGCTGACCGGGCGCGAAGCGATTGTGAATATGCAAACCGGCATTTCGCGCCTGGTGGCAAGCCCCGGGGAACGTGTGCGCGGCTTGGTGGTGCCACAACAAGGCCAAAGCCTGCCCACACCAGGGGCACCCGCACGATGATTGAAAAGGCGCCGATCAAACTTGTTCCAGGCGGCGGTGGGCTTGTCGCCAGCGGTCTTGGTAAGCGCTACAAAAAACGCCCTGTGGTGCGCAACGTTTCCATATCACTCCATCGCGGTGAAGCGGTCGGTCTGCTCGGGCCGAATGGCGCGGGCAAGACAACAACTTTCTACATGATCACCGGTCTGGTGCAGCCCGATGAAGGGCGCGTGATGATGGATGGGCATGATGTCACCATGCTGCCCATGTATCGCCGCGCACGGTTGGGGCTTGGCTATTTGCCGCAGGAAGCCAGCATTTTTCGCGGCCTGACCGTGGAACAGAATATCCGCGCTGCCTTGGAAGTCGTGGAACCGGAACGCGACCGGCGCGAAGAAATGCTGGATGAATTGCTGGCTGAATTCGGCATTGCACATTTGCGCCGCGCCCCCGCGCTGGCACTTTCGGGCGGTGAACGTCGGCGCTGCGAAATTGCCCGCGCGCTGGCGACCCACCCTTCCTATATCCTGCTTGATGAACCGCTCGCCGGGATTGACCCGATCGCGGTTGGCGAAATTCGTGATCTGGTCAAGCATTTGAAGGATCGCGGCATTGGTGTGCTGATCACCGACCATAATGTGCGCGAAACGCTGGAAATCATTGACCGCGCCTATATCCTGCATGACGGCAAGGTGCTGATGGAAGGCAACCCGCAGGAAATCGTGGCGAATGAAGATGTGCGCCGCGTCTATCTTGGCGAAAAATTCAGCTTATAGCTGGAAACTGGCGCCGCATGTTCCCTGCCTTTTCCCGCGCCGCTGAAACTGAGTAAGGCTGATGGCACTCGGCCCGCGTCTCGATCTCAGGCAATCGCAGCACTTGGTGATGACACCGCAGCTGCGCCAGGCGATCAAGCTGCTGCAATCTTCCAATCTGGAAGTCTCGGCCTTCATTGAAGAAGAACTGGAACGCAACCCGCTATTGGAACGTGATGAACGCCCAGTGGCCGGCCCAGATGCAGGGCGCAGCACGGATCCTTTGCCGGTAGCGAGCGAGCCCGCTGATGCCGCCAGCGCTGCCGCTTCTGATGCACTGCCTTCGGAAAATGCCGCGCCGCTCGATGCCGAATGGGATAATGTTTATGATAACGGCCTGCCGCCAATTGGCCGCGGCGGCAATCGTGATTTTGATGATGATCTTTCCGGCATTGAAGCGATGGAAGCGCCGGAACGATCGCTGCGGGATCATTTGGCTGAACAGATTAGGCTGAATTTCACCTCTCCACAGGAACGCCTGATCGCCGGCAATCTACTGGCACTGGTGGATGGTGCCGGGCGGCTGCATGTGCGCGCGCAAGTAATTGCGGATGCGCTGGGCTGTGCGGAAGCGCTGGTGGAACGCGTGCGCCTTGCCATGGCGCGCTTCGATCCTGTTGGCATGTTCTGCCATGATTTGGCCGAATGCCTCGCAGTACAGTTACAGGATCGCAATCGCTATGACCCGGCCATGGCCGCGCTGCTTGCTAATCTGGAAATGCTTGCCAAGCGTGACCTGAAAGGCTTGCAGCAGATTTGCGGTGTAGATGCTGAAGACATGGCGGAAATGGTCGCGGAGCTGAAGCGGCTAAACCCCAAGCCCGGCGCTTCCTTTGATGCGCCGCCCGCGCCAACCCTGGTGCCGGATGTGCTGATGCGGCGCGGGCCGGATGATGATTGGATTGTGGAACTTAATCTGGAAACCCTGCCGCGCGTTTTGGTGAATAAGGGTTTCTTCGCGTCCGCCAATGTCAGCGCACGCGGTAAGGAAGACAAAACCTGGATCGCGGAACGCTTTCAAACCGCGTCCTGGTTGGTGAAATCGCTCGAACAGCGCGCCAATACCATCCTGAAAGTAGCGGCCGAGATTGTGCGCCGCCAGGATGGGTTTTTTCGCCATGGCGTTGGGCATTTGCGCCCGCTGATCCTGCGCGATGTGGCAGATGAGGTTTCGCTGCATGAAAGCACCGTGTCCCGCGTGACATCCAACAAAGCGATCGCCACGCCGCGCGGCACTTTTGAGCTTAAGTACTTCTTCACCACTGCCATTTCCGGCACGCGCGGCGGGGAAGCGCATAGTGCGGAAGCCGTGCGTTACCGCATCAAGGCCATGGTGGATGCCGAAAGCGCGGATGACATTCTTTCTGATGATACGATTGTGGCCCGGCTACGCGAAGAAGGCGTGGACATTGCCCGGCGAACTGTGGCCAAATACCGGGACGCGCTGCGCATTCCATCATCCGTGCAGCGCAAACGGGAGAAGGCCGCCTCGGCCTGATCCGGACACAAGGGCGACCCTGGGAGGAAGGCAGGGGTCGCGCGCCCGGTCGCCGTGGGGCGGCCCCTCCACTTTGCAGAAAGGGAGGGCATAGGCCCATGCATATCACAGTAGCCGGCAAGCAGGTTGAAACCGGGGAAGCGCTGAAGACCCATGTGAATGACGGTCTGACAGCGATCACCGCCAAGTATTTTGATCATGCGCTTGAAGCCAATGTGACCTTCCATAAGCATCGAAGCCAGTTCAGTTGCGACATCAACCTGAAAGCCGGGCGCGGGCTGATGATGCGCGCCGAAGGTGAGGGTGCGGATGCGCATCGCGCTTTTGAGGTTGCTGCGGAGCATCTTGGGAAGCGCCTGCGCCGCTATCGCCGCCGTGTGAATGAACATGCGCGGTCCTTCGCCAGCGATCGTGAAGCGCCAGCAGAAGAAGCGCCGCGCGGCCGGCGTTATGTGATTGAAGCCCCGGCGGATGAGGAAGCGCCTGAACATGGCGACCACGGCGCCATCATTGCCGAACACCCGGCGCATATTGAAAAGCTGAGTGTGGGTGAAGCCGTGATGCGGCTGGATTTGGCGCAGGGCCAGGCGCTGATGTTCCGCAACAAGAAGGGCGGCGGGCTGAATGTTGTGTATCGCCGTGCCGATGGGCATATCGGCTGGATTGATCCCGGGGAGGGGTAAAGGGGCAGGTTTAATCGCTTCCTCTTTCCGTATGCCTTCTGGCATGATGTAACGGCAGCATCATGCCAGATATCACGCAATTCTCGCTCTATATCGCTGCGGCCTTGCTGCTTGCCGTCACGCCTGGGCCGGGCATTTTCTATGTCGCGGCGCGCAGCCTAGCGGGCGGGCGGGCTGAGGGCATCGCCTCAAGCTTCGGTACGGCGCTTGGGGGCTTGGTGCATGTGGTGGCGGGGGCGCTTGGCGTTTCCGCCATTATGTTGGCGAGTGCCGAGCTTTTCATGGTGCTGAAGCTATTGGGTGCGGCTTACCTGGTTTGGTTGGGTCTGCGCACCATCATGGATGCCCGGCGCAGTACGGGGCCTGATATGGGCGGTGTCTCTGCCCCTGCTATGGGAACGCGCCGCGCCTTTCGTGAAGGTGTGGTGGTGGAGGCGCTGAACCCCAAAACTGCGGCCTTCTTCCTGGCCTTTATTCCACATTTTCTCGACCCAAGCGCGGGCGCGGTGGCGCTGCCCTTTATTTTGCTCGGCTGTATTTCTGTCGCGCTGAATACCTTGGCGGATATTGTCGTCGCCATTGGCGCGAGCCGCCTTCGGGAGGGCGCTGCAGCGCGGCCGGGTTTGATCAAGCGTCTGCGGGAAATTTCGGGCGCTTCAATGATTGCGCTTGGCGCCGGGCTGGCGCTGGCAAAGCGGCAATAGAATTATGGGCGGCGCGCTGACATTGGCGCGCCGCCCCTTTTGAATCACGCGCTTTCGTAAAGCCGCGTCAGGCTGAATTCGCGGTGGCCGAGCAATTCGGCCGCCGTCAATTCGCCATCGGCGGTACGGATGATGCAATCAAGTAAAGCTTCGCCCGCATCATCCATATTCATCTGCCGCTGCAATAGCCCTGTCACATCCACATCAATATGTTCGGACATGGTGCGCTGGGTGCGCGGATTGGCGGTAAGTTTGATCACCGGCAGGATCGGGTTGCCGATGACATTGCCCTGCCCGGTCGGGAAGGTATGCACGGCAAAGCCCGAAGCGGCGCAAAGGGTGACCATCTCTGCGGCGGCGGAACTTGAATCCATGAACCACAAGCCGGAATGGGTCGGTTCTTCCGCCTTATCCAGCACGCCATCAACCAGACACTTCTTGCCGATCTTTTGGATATTGCCGAGCGCCTTTTCTTCGATGGTGGTCAAGCCGCCTTCGATATTGCCCTTGGTGGGCTGGCTTTCGGAAAGATCATTCGTCTTGTTGGTTTC
>CAIMVB010000316.1 GCA_903844785.1 uncultured Rhodospirillales bacterium
AGGCCGTGCGCAAGGCCGTGCCGTAGGCGCCAAGCTGCCCGATTTCGATCCAATCCCCTTCGCAGACATCGCTTGGGAGTGTCCATGGACCTTTCATGATATCTGCCGAGTCACAGGTGGGGCCGAAAAGAATGAACTCCTCTGCCCGCGCGCTGGGCTGGCGCCCATTGGAAGGGATCAGCCGATGCGGAAAGCGAAAGCCCGGCGCGCCGGCATCTGAAAGTGCGCCATAGACACCATCATTTACATAAAGCGCATTGCCGCGGCGTTGCTGCACCTGCACCACAACTGAAGCGCCGCTTGCCACCAGCGCGCGGCCAGGTTCGGCCCAAAGCTTGGTGCCCGGGCGAAGCCCCGCCGCACCTGACTTAATGGCCGCCATGAAGGAAGCCAGCGGCATGGGAAGACTGCCTGGATAGGCCACCGGAAAACCGCCGCCAATATCCAGAATGTCAACCGCGACACCCGAAGCGGCAATCACCGTTTGCGCCAGGCTGATCGCGCGCGTCCAGGCTTCTGGTTCAAGGCATTGCGACCCGACATGGAAGGAAACCCCAAGCCTTGCGGCATACGGGCGCGCCGCGCGCAGCAAAGCCGAGGCGATGCCAGGTTCAGCACCGAATTTGCCCGAAAGATCATAGGCCGCTTTGCCCTTGGGCAGCGCCAGGCGCACCACAAGGCCAAGATCGCCAATGCCGGTTTCGGTCTTGATTTTCAGGAGTTCTTCCGGGGTATCCAGCACGAAATCACGCACCCCAAAATCATGCCATGCAGCACGGATCGCGCCGCGCGATTTCACCGGATGCATGAAATGCAAGGCCGCCTTGGGGAATATGCTGCGCAGCAGCCGGATTTCGGCTTCCGACGCACAATCGAAATGCGTGATTCCGCCGGCAGCCACTGCCCGCAGAATGGCGGGTTCCGCGTTGCATTTCACGGCATAAAGTGTATCGCCTGGAAAGGCGTCCTGAAAGCGCTGCGCTGCTTGGGTGACCGCGCCAAGACGCAGACAATAGAGCGGTTCTTCCGGCCGGGTCGTGCGCACCAGGCTTTCCACATTCGGCCATTGCTGGCCGAAGGCACTACGACGCAAAGGCGCGACAGCGCGCCGTGAACGGATATGATCCATCAGATGAACCTTCCAGGGAAACGGAGACGCGTCCCGCCGCCGCACCACGGCCACTAAGGCCGTGCGCAGCGGCGGGAATGAGGAAGCCCGCCGGGCCAAACCGCGGTCCAACGCTCTCCCGCCCCCTCGGCCACAATGGCTTTGGGGAGGGAGGGCGCATGAGCGCAGCAAAGCGCCCCTAGGGCGCAGCAATCAAAGCGATGAGGAGGTCATCGCAAAGCGGCAGACAGGCGACACAGGCGGCTCCCTCGAACACTCCGGCCCACAATGGCCGGATCGAACAAAGGACGCTTCCCGTCGTTGCTTGTGGCCCGAACAGGGGGCCTCGCGGCACGTGCGATGGCGTCAGCGCATCTTTGAATGAATTGCGCTGACAGGCAGTTATCCGGCCCGAAAGCAAAATGCAATAGTATTTTTTCGCCCAGGAAGGAAAAACACGTATATCGACGCGGCGAACCAGCAGCCTCGCGGGAATTTATCCGGAACTCATCCCTTCCCGCTCAAAAGACAGAGATATTCCCAGGCCATAGTGGCGGCGGCGAGTGCCGTTATTTCAGCCACATCATAGGCCGGGGCTACTTCCACAATGTCTGCGCCACGAAAATCCACGCCCGCCATCCCCCGCAAAATCGCCTGGGCCTGCCAACTTGCC
>CAIMVB010000317.1 GCA_903844785.1 uncultured Rhodospirillales bacterium
GGGCCGTGCCTGCGCGCTTCCGGCTGTTCTTGGGATCTGCGCAAAAGCCAGCCCTATGATGTCTATGACCGGATGGAATTTGACGTGCCCGTCGGCACGCGCGGCGATTGCTATGATCGTTATCTGGTGCGCATGCTGGAAATGCGCGAAAGCCTCAAGATCATTGATCAATGCCTGAAGCAGATGAAACCAGGCCCGATCAAGCTGATGGACAATAAGATCGCACCGCCCCAACGTGGGGAGATGAAGCGCTCCATGGAAGCGCTGATCCATCACTTCAAGCTGTATTCTGAAGGCTATCACGTGCCTGCCGGTGAGACTTATTCAGTGGTGGAAGCGCCCAAGGGTGAATTCGGCGTTTATCTGGTAGCAGATGGCAGCAACAAGCCCTATCGCTGCAAAATCCGCGCGCCTGGCTATGCGCATTTGCAGGCGATTGAAGTGCTCTCGAAGGGGCATATGCTGGCGGATGCGGTGTCCGTCATTGGTTCTCTTGATATCGTCTTTGGGGAAATCGACCGGTGAGTGCGCCAGCCCACAAGGAACCTGATAGCTTTGCTTTTGACGCTGAAAGCGAAGCGAAGATTGCGATCATCCTGAAGCGCTATCCGGAAGGCAAGCAGGCCAGCGCGGTGATCCCGCTGCTTTATGTCGCACAGCGCCAGATGGGGCGCTTGACGCAAAGCGCCTGGGTGCCGCGTGTGGCGATGGATGTGATCGCTGATCGGCTTTCGATGCCGCCCATCCGCGTTTACGAAGTGGCGACCTTCTATTTCATGTTCAACATGAAGCCGATCGGGCGGCATCATTTGCAGCTTTGCGGCACTACGCCCTGCATGCTGCGCGGTTCGGATGATGTGCTGCGTGCCTGTAAGGATGCGGGCGGGGTCAAGGGTGTTGGCGATACGAGCGCGGATGGAATGTTCACGCTGACGGAAGTGGAATGCCTGGGCGCCTGCGTGAATGCGCCCATTCTACAAATTGACGATGATTACTACGAAGATCTTGATTATGAGAGCACGGTGAAGCTGTTGGAAGCCTTCAAGCGCGGTGAAAGACCGAAGCCCGGCAGCGCCATTGGCCGCATGGCCAGCGCACCGGCAGGCGAGCAAAGCGTATTGACCGGGCGGGGAGAGGACTGAGATGGCCCTTGCAGATAAGGACCGGATTTTCCAGAACCTCTATGGCCGTCAGCCCTGGAATTTGGCCGCGGCACGGATGCGCGGCAATTGGGATGGCACGGCGGCGATCATTGCGCGCGGGCGCGATACCGTCATTGAAGAAGTGAAGAATTCAGGGCTGCGTGGCCGTGGCGGTGCGGGTTTCCCGACCGGCATGAAATGGTCCTTCATGCCGAAGCAATCGGATGGCCGGCCTTCCTATCTGGTGGTGAATGCGGATGAATCAGAACCCGGCACCTGCAAGGATCGTGACATTATCCGCCACGATCCGCACACATTGATCGAAGGTTGCCTCATCGCAGGCTTCGCGATGGGGGCCCATGCCGGCTACATCTATATTCGTGGCGAATATTACAATGAAAGCGTTATCCTCGAAGCCGCCATTCAGGAAGCCTATGATGCTGGCTTGCTCGGGCGAAATGCGGCGGGTTCCGGCTGGGATTTCGATCTTTACGTGCATCGCGGGGCAGGGGCCTATATTTGCGGTGAGGAAACCGCGCTTATGGAGTCGCTGGAAGGTAAAAAAGGCCAGCCGCGACTGAAGCCGCCATTTCCCGCCGGTGTGGGTGTGTGGGGTTGCCCCACCACGGTGAACAATGTGGAATCCATTGCGGTGGTGCCCACCATTTTGCGCCGTGGACCCGCATGGTTTGCGGGCTTTGGCCGTCCCAACAATACCGGCACCAAAATTTTCTGCATTTCCGGCCACGTGAATAATCCGTGCAATGTGGAAGAGGCCATGAGCATTCCGCTGAAAGAGCTGATTGAAAAACATGCCGGTGGCGTGCGCGGCGGGTGGGATAATTTGCTGGCCGTCATTCCCGGCGGTTCGTCGTGCCCACTCATTCCAAAATCGGTGTGCGACACCGTGCTGATGGATTTTGATGCGCTGAAAGAAGCGCGCAGCGGCCTTGGCACCGCCGCCGTGATCGTCATGGATAAATCAACCGATATTGTGAAAGCCATCGCGCGGCTTTCCAAATTCTACATGCATGAAAGCTGTGGCCAATGCACCCCATGCCGCGAGGGCA
>CAIMVB010000318.1 GCA_903844785.1 uncultured Rhodospirillales bacterium
GATTACTGCCAGGAAAGGCAGGCAGCACCGAAGGCGGCAGCAGAATGAAAACCCTGCTTGAAGCCAAGGCGCTGCGCCTCAATTTCGGTGCCATCGCCGCACTTGATGATGTTTCGCTTGATGTCACCGCTGGCGAAGTGGTCGCCATTGTTGGGGAAAGCGGTTCGGGCAAAACGACGCTACTGCGCGTATTGGCTGGCCAAATGGCGCCCGATTCGGGCGCAGTGCATTACCTTGGGCGCGATGTACTTGGCATGACAGAAGCCGAACGCCGGAGATTGATGCGGAGCGACTGGGGCTTTGTGCATCAGAACCCGCGCGATGGGCTGCGGATGGGTGTATCTGCCGGCGGGAATGTCGGTGAAAGGCTCATGGCACTCGGCGCGCGGCATTACGGCAATATCCGTGATGAGGCTAAGGCCTGGCTGCAACGCGTGGAAATAGATGCCGGGCGCATTGATGATCTGCCACGGCATTTTTCCGGCGGCATGCAGCAGCGCCTGCAAATCGCGCGTACGCTCGTCACACGCCCCAAGCTGGTTTTCATGGATGAACCAACGGGCGGTTTAGATGTTTCGGTCCAGGCGCGCTTGCTGGATTTGATCCGCGCGCTGGTGCGTGAATTGGGGCTTTCCGTGCTGATTGTGACGCATGATATCGCCGCGGCGCGCCTGCTCGCGGATCGGATTCTGGTGATGCGGCGCGGCCAGGTAGTGGAACAGGGGCTGACGGATCGCGTGCTGGATGATCCGCAGCACCCGTATACGCAGCTTCTTGTTTCTTCGGTGCTGGCAGCATGAGCATTCTTCTGCGCACAGAAGGCCTCTCCAAGGCCTTCACGCTTCATCTGCAAGGTGGCACGCGCATTCCCGTGCTGGGCCAGGTTGATCTTGCCGTAAGCGCCGGGGAATGCGTCGCCCTCTCCGGCCCCTCCGGCGCGGGAAAATCCACCCTTATGCGCTGCCTTTACGGCAATTACGGCGTTGGTTCTGGGCGCATTCTGCTGGCGCATCGGGGGGAAGAACTTGACCTTGCCAGCGCTGATCCGCGCGCCGTGATTGAAGCGCGGCGCCAGACCATTGGTTATGTTTCGCAATTCCTCCGCGTCATTCCCCGCGTCAGTACGCGTGACATTGTGGCGGATCCCATGATGGCGCGCGGCATGGCGCGCGAGGACGCCTTGGCCCACGCATCCGCCTTGCTTGACCGGTTGAACCTGCCGGAACGCTTGCATGGCTTGCCGCCCGCAACCTTCTCGGGCGGGGAACAGCAGCGTGTGAACCTCGCCCGCGGCTTTGGCCCGCGCTATCCGGTGCTGCTGCTTGATGAACCCACGGCCAGCCTGGATGCGGGCAATCGGGCCATCGTCATTGGCCTGATCCATGAAGCGAAGCAGGCTGGCACCGCCATAGTCGGCATTTTCCATGATGCGGAAGTGCGCGAAGCCGTGGCGGATCGTGTTTTCACTGTTGAACCCATGCAGGATGCCGCATGACCGCTGAGACCATTCTGACCAATGCCCTGCTTGTTCTGCCGGATGCTGTGCTACCCGGCACAATTATCCTGCGCGATGGGCTGATTGCAGAAATCCAGCCCGGCCGCAGCCAGGCAGCCAGCGCGCTTGACCTTGAAGGTGATCATCTGATCCCCGGCATTGTTGATGTGCATACCGATAATCTGGAACGCCAGGTGCTGCCACGGGCCAATGCGCGCTGGCCATCGCGTTCGGCGATGATTGCGCATGATGCGCAATGTGTCGCAGCCGGTGTCACTACCATCCTGGATGCGCTCTGCCTGGGTGACCTTGGGTTTGATACAGAACGCGGCCAGACCTTTTTGGACGGTGTGCGTGACCTTGATGAGCTTGCCGATAAAGGCGCCCTGAAGGGCGAGCATTTCCTGCATCTGCGCTGCGAATTGCCGGCGCGCGATATGCCACCCGCACTTGAACCCGTGGCAGACCATCCGCGCGTGGTGATGGTGAGCCTGATGGATCATTCCCCAGGCGTTGGGCAGTATCGCGATCTTGTGCGCTACGCCGCAATGCGCAAGCGCCAGACCCAATGGAATGATGCGCAGGTACAGGCGCGGATTGATGGCTTGCTCGCGCAGCGGGCGGAGCTGCGCGAAAAGCAGCGCGCTTGGCTGCTGGATCGCATTCGCCATCGTAACCTGCCGCTGGCATCCCATGATGATGACACGCCATCCGAAATGGCACGCAACTTGGCCGATGGCATCACCATTTCTGAATTCCCCGTCACCATGGAAGCCGCGCGTGCGGCGCGCGACCTGAAGGTGGAAGTGATTGCCGGTGCGCCCAATATCGTGCGCGGCGGCAGCCATTCCGGCAATGTCGCCGCCGCCGATCTGGTACGCGAAGGCCTCGCCCATGCTTTCGCGTCGGATTACGTGCCGGCATCCATGCTGGAAGCCGCTTGGCGCACTGTGGATGCGGGCGGGATTACCCTGCCGCAGGCGATTGCCATGGTGGCGGATACGCCCGCGCGCATGGCTCGGCTTACGGATCGTGGGCGGCTGGCAGCAGGGCTGAAGGCCGATCTGGTGCGCGTGCGCAGCATTGGCGATATGCCACTGGTGCGCGGTGTTTGGCGGGCCGGGGAACGGATTGCGTGACCCCCTATCGCATCGCGCTTTACTACGCGCCTGCCATTGAAGATCCCCTGCATCAGCGCGCTTCCGCCTGGCTTGGCCGTGACGCCGCAACCGGGGCGGCCTTACCCCAAGACGCGATTGCGGATATTGATATTGCCGAAGTCACCGCCGATGCGCGCGGCTATGGCTTTCACGCCACGCTGAAACCGCCCTTTCGCCTGCAAGGCGATGTCCGGGCGGCGCTGGATACAGCGCAGATTTTCGCCGCGCGCACCGCGCCCTTTGCCCTGCCGCCCTTGCAGGTGACCGATCTGGATGGCTTCCTGGCGCTGCGTGAATCCCAACCCTGCCCGGCGCTGCAAGTACTAGCCGATGGCGCCGTCACCGCGCTTGATGCGCATCGCGCGGCCGCGACCGAAGCTGAGATCGCCCGCCGTAAGCCAGAAAAACTTAGCCCGCGCCAGCGCGAATATCTTGCCGCCTGGGGCTACCCTTACGTCTTTGCCGAATGGCGCTTTCACATGACGCTGACGCGGCGCCTGACGCCTGCCGAAAAATCCATCATCCTGCCAGCCGTCACTGAAGCGCTTGGCGATGCGCCCGCTGCCGTGCGCACGGTCACGGATATTTGCATCTTCGTCCAAGCCAAGCCGGGCGCGCCTTTCACAATCCTTGAGCGTCTGAAGCTGCGCGGTTGAGCGCGGCAAGCACCCGCGCCACCCCCTCCGCCACATCAGCATCATTTGAAACGCTCTCAACATCCAGCCCCGCCGGCAGGGTCACTTCGCGCTTAAGGCGCGCGGCGATATCGGCTGGCGCTTCGCGCCCTCGGGCGGCAAGCCGCGCGGCCAAAACCTCAATCGGCGCGGTGATTTGCAGCACGCGCAAGCGGTAGCGCGCCCCGGCTTCCGCCAGCACAGCGCGGGAGAGATTGGCGATTACGACGCGACGGGCGGCCAAATCCGCTTCAATATCGCGCGGAATACCATAGCTGAGCCCATGCGCTTCCCAGAAAAGCGCAAAACCGTCGGCTTCTTGCCGTGCTGCAAAAGCGCTGGCGTTGAGCGCTTCATGATCCTCACCACCCGCTTCAGCAGGGCGTGTGATGGCGCGGCGCACAAAGCGAAAGCGCGCATCCTGCGCAAGTACGGCGCGCGCGCCGCCCATCAGCGTATCCTTGCCCGCGCCGGAAGGCCCCACCACCGCAATCAGCATAAGCCCCCCTCACCCATAGCCAGCTTTGGCATGCGTGATAGTATCCCGAATTACAAGCAAAAGGCAGCAGCATCATGGAAGATTCACAAAACTTGCTTCACCCCCTCAAGGCCAAGATGCAGGCGGGCCAGGCAGTGCTTGGTCTATCGCTCCGGATGGTGCGAAGCCCCGATGCGGCGCGGCTGGCGCGCGCTACCGGCCATGATTTTCTGTTTATTGATGTGCAGCACGCCATCTTCAATCTGGAAAGCATTTTCGTCATTGCGCAAACCGCGCTTGCCATCGGTATCGCCCCTTTGGTGCGCGTGCGCAGCATTGATGATCCGGATGTGCCCGTGCTGCTTGATAATGGCATCACCGGCATTGTATTCCCCGATGTGAATACAGCGGCGGAAGCCAAACGCGCTGTAGATCGCTGCCGCTTTCCGCCGATTGGCCGACGTTCTGTAGCCGGCGGCTATGTCCATTTTGATTATCGCGCCATGCCTGTCGCCAAGGCTACTGCAGCGCTGCAAGCCCATACACTTGTGGTCTGCATGGTGGAAACGGCTGAAGGCCTTGCCAATCTTGAAGCCATCGCTGCCGTGCCGGGCGTTGATGTAGTGCATATCGGCGCCAATGATCTGCTGGTCTCACTCGGCAAGGCTGGGCAATTCGATGACCCGATTGTGGTTGAAGCCATGGACCGCGCCATTGCCGCCACCGCGCCACATGGCGGCTTTGCGGGATGTGGCGGCAATCGCGATGTGCCGCGCCAGGCAGCTTCCATCAAGCGCGGTGTGCGGTTTCTGACAACGCAAACTGATATTGGGTTCTTGAGTGCCGCCGCTTCGCAATGGACGGCGGGGCTGCAAGCGGCGCTGAAAAGCTGAAAGCGATCAAACCACTGGCTTGCGGCGCAATTCCGGTTCCATCAATTGCGTGAAGACATCCGCGCCAATGCGCCCGAGCGCCGCTTCATCCAAAGCGGCGCGTGGGTCTTCGGCATTGCGCAAATGCTTGTATTCGTCACGGAATTCCCAGCCCGCAGCACTCGCCAGCAAATGCACCCAATTCATCACACGTATCGCGCGCCCACGTTCCAGTGCCACGGCTTCCCGGTGGCAGGAATGGAAAATGGTACAGAGCGTATCCGCCCCATGCCGCGCCATAGCTGCCAGATTGGCCTCATGCGCTGCGGCCAAAGCGCCGGGCACGCCCGCCAAGGCAGAACACATATGTCCCGGCAGCGCTTCATCCTCCGCCACCAATTCCAGCCCTGGGATCAGGTGAAGCAGGTTTGACACCAGATCATTCACCGCCACGCGCGGCTGAAAACCGGCATGCCGATGCAGCAACACGCGCGCTTGCACGGGCCGCACCAGCAGCTTCTGCAACGCGGCGCGGCGTTGCCAGAGCACTTCCGTCACATGCGCGGCCTCAAACTGCGCGGGCGTTTCTGGCACCATCAGATCGGCCATATTCATATGGCAGGAAGGGCACCAGGTGATCACCTTCTCACGCCCCGTTGCATTGAAGGCGGCAACCGTGCGGCGCCCCATACCTTCCGTGATGCGCGCATTATGTTCGGTCGGAGAACCGCAGCAATGGGAAGGCCCACCACGCGGCGCGGCATCCACGCCAACCGCTTCCAAGAAGCGCGCGGTCAGGCGCAGAACATCGCCATGGCGCAGCAGATTGCAGCCATACCAAAATACCGCGCGCTCCGCCGGCAAGGGGTGATGCGTCACAGCCATTCGGCTTGCTCCTGATCGGTCAACCCAAGCCGCGCGAAACCCTTGACCCGTGCGGACCAGCCACTATCCGTCTTCACCGCAATGCCGGGCGCTTCGCCAAGCGCACCACGCGCCCGCATGGACGCGAAGCGCATCATCAGCGCCACATCCAACTGTTCCGGGCAGGCCGGATTACAAGCAGCGCTCCGCGTACAAGCACCAATCCAGCCGAGAGACACGGCCGATGCCTCCCCACCTTGCAGCAGCGCGCGCATCCCGCCGGCAACCTGCATTGGATCAGCCTCAGGCACGCCTGGGGCGAAGCGCGTCATAGGGCAGGCTTGCACGCAAGCGCCGCAGGCAGTGCAGGCTTCCGCCATGCGCGCCCCTTCTGCGGCAATGCGTGCAGCCAAGCTCATACCTTGGCGCCAATCACCGCAATGGCTTCAATTTCAATGCGCGTAAGTGGTGTGGTGAAACTCGCGCCGCCCACGCAGGTACTGGCGGGCGGCACGACTAGCGACGCCAGTATACGCCTGCGCACCGCATCAAAGCTGGCGTAATCGCGCATATCTGCCAGATAGGTATTCAGCTTCAGCACATCGGCGAAGCTGCCGCCTTCCTGCGCCAAGGCGCGCGTCAGGCGCGCGAAACATTCCTCCGCCTGCGCTTCAAAGCCCTCAGTCTCAGCGGCACTGCCGCGCGCGGTAACGCCGGAACAGAAAACCAGCTTGGCACCCCCCGGCAAAGGCAGGCTGCGCGTTGGCGCAAAGGCGGGCTTGGACGGGGTGGTTTCGGCCATGGCTGCATTCCTTGAAAGGCCCGCCAGTTTGCCGCGCCCATGCCCGCCAAGACAAGCTCAATAACGCCTGAGCGGTACGCGCCACGCCATGACTGAAGCCGCGCCGACCAGCACAGCGGCAATGATGAAAAGCCCACGAAAGGGCTCAGCCAAACCTGCGCGCAGGCTTTGCAGCCCATCCACACCAAGCCGCGCGCCAAGTGCCCCGGCATCAGAAACCAGCACGGCGAAGCCCTCAGTCAAGGCAGGCGTGAATAGCGCCATGGCACCGAAAATCGCCGCCGCTGCCAAAGCCGCGCCCAGCGCCGCGCCAAAATTACGCGAAAACGCCACACCTGCCGCCGCAATGCCAAGACGCCCCTGCCCTGCCGCCGCCTGCACCGTGGTTTGCACCACCGGATAGGATGTGCCGGAACCGAAAGTCGCCACCCCAAGCAAAGCCAGCATCAACCACAGCGGCATGGTTGCGGCGTAGACCGCAAGCACGCTCCAAATCGCGGCCGCCACGGGCAGGCCTATGCTTGGCCACAGCATCGCATGCCCGGTGCGCGCCACCATCTTGCCGGAGAAAAACGCGCCAAAGGATGAACCAATTGAAATTGCCAATAGCACCAGCCCGGCATTGGCCGCCTCAAGCCCGCGCACCACTTGCAGCCAAAGCGGCAGGAAGGAAATCAAGCCAACCTGTGCCGCCACCACCAGAATGGAAAGCGACAGCAGGCGCCAAATGCTTGCCTCGGCAAACAAGGGCAGCGGCAAAAGCGGTTCGGGCTGGCGCCGTTCCACGCGCAGCAGCACAACGCCCGCAAAAAGTGCCAGCGCCACCAAGCCCAGGATCAAGGGCAGATAAGCCGCATCAAAACGCCGCGCGCGATCAAGCGCTATCAAAGCGGCCCCCATGGTCAGCACGAAAAGCCCGAGCCCCAACCAATCAAACCGCCAGCGTCGCCCCGCATGGTCCGGCACAATATCCGGCAGGCGGCGTGCGATGAAAGCACATAGCAAGGGCAAGGGCAGCAGGAACCAGAAAATCCAGCGCCAGCCGAAAGCCTGGGTGATGAAGCCACCGGCCACCGGGCCAAAGGCCGAGGCAAAACCATAAGTCCCCGCAATCCAGGCCTGGAATTTCCCACGCTCACGCGGCGGGACAATCTCACCAATCAGCGCCTGGGTCAGCGTGAGCAAAGCACCGCCGCCAAAGCCCTGGACCACGCGCGCGACAATCAGGCTTGGCAGATTGGGCGCCAGCGCGCAGCCTGCGCAACCCGTAAAGAAAATCGCCAAAGCCACGAACAAAAGCCGCCGCCGGCCAAAAAAATCACCCAACTGGCCAAACACCGGCGCGGCGCAGGTGGCCGCCACCAGATAGGCAATCAGGATCCAGGAAACCCGCTCAATCCCGCCCATATCGGTGGCGATATCGGCCAACGCCGTCGCCACAATGGTCTGGTCAACAGCGGATAGAAAAATCACCAGCGCAATCGCCGGAAAGCCGCGCATGAAGCGCGCGCGGAGTTCCGCCGCTGGATCAGCCGCCATCATGGGGCGCCGCCTAAACGGATCAGGCGCTCCGCCCCATTTCCAGGAATTTGTCGCGCCGGCGGGCGCGCAAAGTGGCACCATCCAACGCAAGCAAGGGCTTCAGTAGCGTTTCGATTTTATCGCCAAGCGCAGCAATCACGGCAGCGGCATCGCGATGCGCGCCGCCCAGGGGTTCGGGCACCACCACATCCACCAAGCCAAGCTTGCGCAAATCATCCGCAGTCAGCTTCAAAGCCTCGGCGGCTGTTGCTGCTTGCGCGGCGTCACGCCACAGGATGGAAGCGCAGCCTTCCGGGCTGATCACGGAATAAATCGCGTGCTCCAGCATGATGATGCGGTCCGCCGCCGCCAGCGCAATGGCGCCACCAGACCCGCCTTCACCAATAATGGTCGCAATGAAGGGCACGGGCGAATCAAGCCCCGCTTCGATAGAACGCGCAATGGCTTCCGCCTGACCGCGCGCTTCCGCATCAATTCCCGGAAAGGCGCCCGAAGTATCCACAAAGGAAAGAATGGGCAGGCCAAAGCGCCCGGCCAATTCCATGAGCCGCCGCGCTTTCCGGTAGCCTTCCGGCCGCGCCATGCCGAAATTATGCTTCACGCGGCTTTCGGTATCATGCCCGCGCTCCGTGCCCAGCACCATCACGGCGCGACCCCGGAAGCGCCCCATGCCGCCCACCACCGCCGCATCATCGGCAAAGGCGCGATCCCCGGCGAGTGGCGTGAAATCCTGGATCAGCGCCGCGATGTAATCTGTCGCATGGGGCCGATCCGGATGGCGCGCCACCTGCGCCTTCTGCCAAGGCGAAAGCTTGGCATAGGTGGTCTTCAGCAGCGCCTGAGCCTTTTCGCCAAGGCGCCCGATCTCCTCGGCCACATCAATGCCGCCGGCATCGGTGGTCCGACGCAGCTCCTCGATCTTGCCTTCAAGCTCGGCGATGGGTTTTTCGAATTCCAGGAAGTGACGCATGGCGCGGGGTTAGCCCAAATCCGGCTGGGATGCGACCCCTTGTCGGAGTATTTTCAAGCCCAGTGGTCCCACTTGGCGACTCGGAAAATACGCCCAAACAAAATTCCAGAGCATGGCCGGGGCGCGTCAGGGCACCGGGCTTGCTCTGGACAGGGGGTGATGTTCCGCCACCAGCGCGCGGAGCCGTTCCTCCAGCACCTTGGTGTAAATATGCGTGGTGCCGATATCCGCATGGCCCAGCAGCACCTGCAGGCTGCGCAAATCAGCCCCCCTTTGCAGCAAATGGGACGCAAAGGAATGCCGCAGCACATGGGGGCTCACCCGGCCCGGGTCGATTCCCGCCGCCAGCGCCACTTCCTTCAAAATCAGGTTCAGCGCCTGGCGGGTCACATGCCCCGCCGCCCCTCGTGAGGGGAACAGAAAGCGGCTGGGCTTGCCCTTATCTTCAGGCCGCGCCGCCAGGGCCAATTCCCGGGCGCGTTCGGAAACCGGCACCAGCCTCTCCCGCCCGCCCTTGCCGCGCACCGCAATCAACGGCGCCCCGGGGCGGAGTGCTGCCGCCGGCAGGCTGACCAATTCACTGACCCTAAGCCCGCTGCAATAAAGCATTTCTACCGCCGCAGCGGCCAAGGGGCCGCGCTTGCCGGGCAGCGTGGCGGCGGCGGTGATCAGCGCCTCAACCTCCTCCTCGCGCAGCGCCTTGGGCAGGCTTTGCGGCAGGCGGGGGGCTTCCAGCAATTCTGAAGGGTCATCGGCCCGCACGCCTTCCCGCAGCAGGAATTGGTGGAATTGCCGTATGGCGGAAAGCCGCCGCGCCTGGGTCCGCGCGGCCAGGCCTTGGGCCGCCAGCCCGGCCAGCCAGGCACGGAGCAAAGCGCCATCGGCCGCTGCCAGCCCCACGCCTCGGGCTGTGGCGAACCCGGCAAAATCCAACAAATCCGCCTGATAGGCCGCGAGAGTATTGCGGGCCGCACCCCGCTCGGCGGCCAGCATTTCCAGAAAGGCCTCGATATGGCGGGAAAGCCCCGCCGTTACAGGTTTAGCGCCCGCGGAAGCGGTCATTAGGGATGGTGCGCTCAACAGGCTGGGGGGTCACGCTGGGCGGAAAGGCGCCAATCAGCACCAGCCCCACGGCAAACAGGCCAAGAACCGCAAGAACAACCAGCAAAATGGGGTTACGGAACATGCTGGCGACGGGGCTCCCTCACGCTTCTCATAATTCGTGCTAACGCTGCTCCCCAAGATGCGCAACTCTCTACTTGATGATGCCCTGCCAGGCTTGCCGGAAGCCACCGGGCCACGCGATTCGGCACGGCCCAGTATTGTGCTGGTCGGGCTGCCGGGGGCGGGGAAATCCGCGCTTGGGCGACGGATTTCCACGCTACTTGGCTTGCCTTTTCGTGATGCCGACACGGAAATTGAAAACGCCGCCGGCATGCCGATCACGGAAATCTTCGCGCGCTATGGCGAACCCCATTTCCGTGATGGCGAACGCCGGGTGATCTCCCGCCTGCTGGCCGGCCCCCCCTTGGTGCTGGCCACCGGCGGCGGCGCCTTTGCCGATGCCGCGACACGCGCTGCGATTCGCGCCAGCGGTGCCATTTCCATCTGGCTGAAATGCCCCCTTTCGGTGCTGATCCGCCGTGTCGCCGGGCGGGAACATCGCCCCATGTTCCTGAATGCGGACCCGGCAGATGTGCTGAACCGCCTAATGACCGCCCGCCACCCGCTTTACGCAGAGGCCGACATAACCTTGTCCTGCAATGATGAAAGCCTTGAGGCTACCACCCGCCGCCTGGACCAGGCGCTGAAGGAATACCGCGCGCCGCAACGCGTGCCGGTTGGGCTTGGCGAGCGCGCTTATGAGGTTTTGGTCGGCCAAGGCTTGCTGAAGCACGCGGGCGGCTTGCTGGCGCCGGTGCTGCCGGCCAAGCGGGTAGCGATCATCTCAGATGCCAACGTGGCACCCCTGCATCTTCCCGCGCTGCGCGCCGGTTTGCAGGCAGCAGACTTTGCCATTGCCGCTGAACTGACCGTCCCACCCGGCGAAGCAAGCAAGGATTTCGCGCGGCTACATGGGCTTTTGGATGATTTGCTGTCCGCCGGGGTGGATCGCCAGACTTCAGTGATTGCATTGGGCGGCGGCGTGGTGGGCGACCTTGCCGGTTTTGCCGCCGCGATTGCAATGCGCGGCCTGCCCTTTGTGCAAATCCCAACCAGCCTGCTGGCGCAGGTGGATAGCAGTGTTGGCGGCAAAACCGGCGTGAATTTGAAAGCCGGGAAGAATCTGGCCGGCGCCTTTCATCAACCGCGCATTGTGCTGGCCGATACGGATACGCTGGGAAGCCTGCCGCCGCGCGAATTGCGCGCGGGCTATGCGGAAGTTGCCAAGCACGGCTTGCTGCAGGGCGAATTCTGGCAGTGGTGCGAAGCCAATGGTAGCGCAGTCGTCGCGGGCGATGCCTCTGCCCTTGTCACTGCCGTTGTTGAATCCTGCAAGCTCAAGGCCGCCGTGGTCGCCGCCGATGAGCGCGAGGAAAGCGCCGAAGGCGGGCGCGCTTTGCTCAATCTGGGCCATACATTCGGCCATGCTTTGGAAGCTGAAGCGCGCTTTGATGGCAGCGTGCTGCATGGCGAAGCCGTGGCTGTGGGGCTTGGCCTGGCGGCATCGCTTTCCGCGAGGCTCGGCCATTGCAGCCAGGAATGGCCTTCGCGTGTCATTTCGCACCTTACCGCCTGTGGCCTGCCCGCGCGCATCACGGATTTACCGCGCCGCTTCACCGTGGAAGCGCTGCTTGGCCGCATGGCGAAGGACAAGAAAAACCGCGATGGCAAAATGCGCTTCGTGTTGCTGCGGGCGCCTGGTGATTGCTTCACCAGCGCCGATGTGCCGGCGGAAGCGGTAGAAAAATTACTGCGCGATGAGGGGGCTGCTTAATTTCGGCAGGCTTCAGGCACGCGTTTCGCGCACCACGGCATCTTCCCGCTTGGCCACCCCCGGCAGCAGCGCCGTGCCTAGTCCCGGGCCTTCCATCGGCAGCACCCAGCCCTGTTCAAGCCGGGGCAGAACCGTGACCAGATCACGGTACCAGGTGGCCAGCGTGGCGCGCACCACTTCCTGAAAAATCGCCGTCGGCGCATGCAGCGCCAGATGGAGCGATGCCACCAGCGTCACCGGCCCGGTGCAATCATGCGGTGCCACGGGGCGCGCCCAGGCTTCCGCCAGGGCAGCGATTTTGCGCGCTTCGGTCAAGCCACCGCACCACGTCAGATCCAGCATCACAACATCGGTGGCACCGGCCACCAGCAAATCCCGGAAGGCCACTTTGCCGCCTAGCGTTTCACTCGCGCAAATGGGCACGCGCGTGGCACGGCGCAGTTCGGCCAAAGACGCCACATCATCCATTTTGCCGATCGGGTCTTCCGCCCAGGTAATCGCCAAAGGCTCCAGCGCCTGACAGATGCGCAAGGCCGCCGGATAGGACCAAAGGCTGTGCAATTCAGCCATGATCTCAATCTTGTCGCCAACCGCACGGCGGATTTTCTCAAAGGGCTCCAGCCCGCGCTTGAGGTCAGCAAGGGTGATGGATTGGCCCTGGGTCGGCGGTGCGTAAATATCGAAGGGCCAGATTTTCATGGCCGTGAAGCCTTCAGCAAGCAGGCTTTCCGCCAGTGTCCCCGCATCACGCATGAAGGCCACTTGGTCATCATAAGGGCCACGCAGCTGATCCGCCGCGCCAATATCACGGCGCTGCGCGCTTTTGGTGTTGTAATCATAGCCCGCGCAGGTGTTGTAGCTTCGCACCTTATCCCGCGAAAGCCCGCCCAGCGCTTCATGCACTGGCACGCTAAGCCGCTTTCCTGCCAAATCCCATAACGCAATATCCACCGCCGAAGCGGCGCGTGTTTCAGCGCTGGATGATCCAAACCCGACATAGGGTGTCAGCAAATGGCGCGAAATACCCTCAATCTGGCGCGCATCGCGCCCCAGCAAAAAGGGCGCGACGCTTTCATGGATCACGGCTTCCACTGCGGCGGCACCGCGAAACGCCTCACCCAAACCCACCAGCCCATCATCGGTTTCGATTTCAAGCCAAAGAAGATTGGGGCGTTCCGCAATGCGGATGCTGCGCAGGGTGCGGATCTTGCTCATCTGCCACTACTCCGCACGAATACCTTGGCGCCGCACCACTTCAGACCAGCGCGCAACCTCAGTTTGGATATGCGCGCCCATATGTTCGGGCGTGCCACCAATGGGTGTCAGCGCCAATTCCTGCATGCGTTGGCGCACGGCGGGCGTTGCCATGGCCTTGTTGAAAGCCGCATTCAAAGCGGCAATGGCGGCGGGCGGCGTTTTGGCCGGCGTCATGAAGCCGAACCAGCTATCAATCACCATCCCCTGCACGCCTTGTTCGCCAAAGGTTGGCAAATCCGGCAATTCAGGAATGCGTTCGGCGCTCAGAGCCGCAAGCGCGCGCACGCTGCCGGCGCGAATATGCGGCAGGATGGAAGGCAGATTATCGAAAAACACATCCACGCGCCCGGCAATCAGGTCCGTCGCGGCGGGCCCACTGCCGCGATAGGGCACATGCGTCATTTCAATGCCGGTGATGCTGCGTAGCAATTCCGGGCCAAGGTGATTGGAAGCGCCAACGCCCGATGAAGCAAAGCTCAAAGGCGTGGTCTTCGCGAGGGCGATGAATTCCTGAATATTGCGCGCGGGCAACTCCTTGCGCACCGTCATGACATTGCGCACCGCGCCGGTAAGGATCACGGGCGCGAAATCATTCAGGCTATAGCCCGGATTGGCATAAAGCGCGGGATTGGCACCGCATGGCCCGAAGGCGCATTGAATGAGGGTTGAACCATCCGCCGCACCGCGCGCGGCTTCCGCCATGCCGATATTGCCGCCCGCACCGCCACGATTTTCAATCACGGAACCGCGCGGCAGGAAGGGACCGGCGGCTTCGGCCAGCACGCGCGCCAGAATATCGCTGGTGCCTGCGGGCGTGAAGGGCACGATGATGCGAATGGGCCGATCCGGCAGATCAGCGGCTTGCACGCTTCCAGCGAGAATCGTAGCGCAAATCATAAGCGCAAAGCGCAACATGGGGCTTCCTCCTTGATCTTATGGGGCAAGCTTAGGCAGCAAAGTCCGCCAACGCCAGAACCGTATCTCTACAGGCAAATTTTTCCTTGATTTTAGCAATGCACCCAGTCCAGCCTTCCGGCGCAAGGCGCGCAAAGCGCCAGCTTTGGGAAGGAAACACGTCATGAAATTCTTGTCGCGGGCCATGCTGGCCCTTGGCGCGCTTTGGGTGGCGCAAGCGCCGGCGCAGGCGCAGGTTCAAATGATCATCCCTTGGCCGGCGGGTGGCGGCACAGATATCATTGGCCGCCTGATCCAGCCGGTATTTACCGAAGCCATGGGCACCCAAGTGGTCATCCGCAATGTCGGCGGCGCCACCGGCACCATTGGCACGGCAGAAGTGGTACGCGCCAAGCCAGATGGGCAGACATTGCTGCTGACCTCCATGGCGCCGATTGCCATTCAGCCAAGCTTCATGGCGCGCGCGCCCTATCGGGCGGATCAGCTCACCGCCGTCTGTCTGGTCGCGGAAGCGCCGGCAACGCTAATGACGCCAACCACCACCGGCATCCGCACGGTTGCCGATATCGTTGCCCGCGCAAAGGCCAATCCGGGGCAATTGCCCTATGCTTCGGGCGGGGTTGGCGGGCTTGGGCATTTGGCCATGACAGGGCTTTCGCGCGCTTACGGCATTCAGATGAACCACATCCCCTTTCGCGGCTCAGGCGATAGCGTGCAGGCCATGCTTTCAGGCACCGTACCGATGCTGACAGCGGAAGCAAATCTCGTGAAGCAATACGGGCTGCATGCGGTGGCCGTATTTTCCGAGCAACGCTCACCGGATTTCCCGGATACGCCCACCATGCGTGAACAGGGGCTTGATCTGGTTTATCCGCTTTGGACCGGCATTTTCACCGCCCCCGGCACACCGGAAGCGCTGCTGGCGCGCATGGATGAAGCCTGCGCAAAAACGCTCCGCACCCCATCGGTGATTGAAGGCATGACGCGCGCGGGCCACCCGATCCGCTATCTGAACCATCAGGCTTTCACGGCCTATGTGAAGGCGGAGGCTGAGAAATACGCCGGCCTCATTCGCGATAGCGGGCTGCGCCAGGCGGATTGAAAACGCCGCCTCAGCGCGGCCCCGCCGCCGCGGTGCCTTCCGGCGCATGGGCGAATTCCGGCACCAGGCGTGCCAATTGCTGCAACGCCAGCCGCGCATTACCCGCGCGCCCGGCTGCCGCCATTTCATCAATGGCGCGGCCCACCAAGGCGCTATCCGCCGTGCGCGGGGTTGCCACCAAAAGCCCCGGAAAGGCTGTTGGGCGCGGCGGTTCCTGGCCGTGGAACAATTCCTCATAAAGCCGCTCACCGGGGCGCAGCCCCGTGAAGCGGATTTCCACATCCTCATCCGGGCGCAGCCCCGCCAGCCGGATCATGCGCCGGGCCAGATCAACAATCTTGACCGGCTGGCCCATATCCAAAACAAAGATGCCGCCCTCGGCCAATTCCGGCGGCTGATCCTTGGCATCGGTGGTGCCGACAACACTCGCCTGCAACACCAAGCCCACCGCTTCGCGCACCGTCATGAAATAGCGCCGCATATCAGGGTGCGTGACGGTCAGCGGCCCGCCGCGTTCCAATTGCCGGCGAAATAGCGGCACCACGCTGCCGGTGGATCCCAACACATTGCCAAAGCGCACCGTAATGCAGCGCATCCCGGTTCGGCCATGGCGCGCTTCAC
>CAIMVB010000319.1 GCA_903844785.1 uncultured Rhodospirillales bacterium
ATCGCCGCCATCCGCAACCACCCAACCAATCCGGGCGTTATGGTGCTTGAAGATTTGGCGCGCTCTCAGCCCCGGCAGCGCGCGGCGATCTGCACACCCTATCGCAGCTATCGGGTTTGCGGCTTTCCACCGCCGTCTTCAGGCGGCGTTGCGGTCGCGCAAATCCTTGGCGTTTTGGAGCATTTCGATATGCCGCGGCTTGATCCGCGCGGCGCTGACGCGGCGCATTTGCTGGCAGAAGCCGGGCGGCTTGCCTTCGCTGATCGCAACCTGTTCCTCGCCGATGCGGATTTCGTGCCCGTGCCCGTACGCGGCCTGACCGACCAGGCCTACCTCACCACCCGCGCGCAATTGATTGACCGGGACCGTGCGCTGCAAAACCCGCGCGCCGGCAATCCTTCCTGGCGGGAGACGTCTTTCGCGCCGCAAACCCAGGAATATGAAGCCGGCACCAGCCATATCGCCATTGTGGATGGCGCGGGCAATGCCCTTTCCATGACGACCACCATTGAAGCGATTTTCGGCGCAAGGCTGATGGTGCGGGGCTTTTTGCTGAATAACCAATTGACCGATTTCAGCTTCGCGCCGGAATCCAATGGCCGGCCCATCGCCAATCGGGTGGAGGCCGGTAAAAGGCCGCGTTCTTCCATGGCACCTTCCATTGTGCTGGACGCGGCGGGCGGGCTGCACGCCGTGGTGGGTTCCCCCGGCGGGCCGCGCATTATTGGCTATGTGGCGAAAACCCTGGTGGCGCTGCTGGATTGGGGCATGAGCCCGGAAGAAGCCGTGGCGCTACCCCATATCGGCACCATGGGTGGGCCGGTGGAATTGGAACAAGGCACGCCGGCGGCTGGCCTGGCCCCGGCGCTTCGCGGGCGCGGGCATGAGGCAACCATCCGGGAGATGATTTCCGGCCTGCAGATCATTCGTGTCACCAATACCGGGCTGGTGGGTGCATCTGACCCCAGAAGGGAAGGCATCGCCGCCGGGGAATAATATTTTTCGAAAAGTAACCTCTTTTCGTCTTATTTTTTATAAGTTACGTCCTGTTTGTTTTTAACAGGATGCATCGGATGGCCAAGGCGGTCATTTTGGCTGGCGGGCGCGGCACGCGGTTAGGCGCAGAAACGCAACTCCGCCCAAAGCCCATGGTGGAAATCGGCGGCAGGCCGATCTTGTGGCACATCATGAAATGCTACGCCCTGCACGGCATCAGGGAGTTCGTGATCTGCCTTGGCTATAAGGGCGATCAGATCAAGGAATTCTTCCTGAATTATCGTCGGCATTCGTCTGACCTTACGCTTGACCTTGCGACCGGAACCGCCACCTGGCTGACGCCCCCGATTGAAGATTGGCGCGTGACGCTGGTTGATACGGGCGAGGATACGCAAACCGGCGGGCGCTTGCGGCGTGTGGCGGCACATTTGCGGGATGAGGATAGCTTCTGCCTGACCTATGGCGATGGCGTGGCCGATATCGATATTTCCGCGCTGATGGCCTTTCACCGCGCCCATGGCCGCGATGCCACCGTGACCGCCGTAGTGCCCCCGGGGCGCTTTGGCGCGCTGGAGCGGAGGGGTGAGGCCGTGCAGGCCTTTACCGAAAAACCACCCGGCGATGGCGCGACCATTAATGGCGGGTTTTTTGTGCTCTCCCCCCGCGTTTTGGGCCGTATAGAG
>CAIMVB010000320.1 GCA_903844785.1 uncultured Rhodospirillales bacterium
CCGGTAGATTGGTGAAAATAGAAACGCCGAGATCACCCTGAAGAATACGCCAGACCCATTCCCCGAACCGGATCAAAAAGGGCCGGTCGAGGCCAAGGCTGGCGCGGATGCGTTCCACATCTTCAGGCGTTGCCTGATCGCCCGCAATTACCGCCGCCGGATCACCGGGGGCGACATAAAGCAGACTGAAGACAAAGAGCGCGACGAAGGCCATCACCGGAATGGTGGCCAAGACGCGTCGGACGATATAGGCAAACATGATCCCGGCAATCTTTCCTGATTAGGACTTATTCACGCCCCAGAAGAAGGGCAGCGGCCCACCAACCACGCCCGAGACATTGCTCCGCCAAGCCTGATAGGTCTTGTAGAAGCCGGTCGGCGCATAGGTCATGTGGTTCATGGCTGCGGCATTCATTTCCGCGACCGCGGCCTTTTCCGCCGCCACATCCGGTGCCGAGAACCACTTGTCGCGCGCGGCTTCCACCGCGTCATCCTTGGGCCAGCCGAACCAAGCGCCATCGCCATGAGCACGAAGCGCAAGATAGGCCGCCGGATTGATGCAATCCGCACCCGCATGCCAGGTGTGGAAGATATGCCACCCGCCCTGACCCGGAGGAGATTTGGAAGCGCGGCGCTGACCAACCGTGCCCCAATCCGTCGCCACGAAATCAACATTCATGCCGATGGAACGCAGCAGAGCATTGGTGACTTCACCCATGGCCTTGAGCGGCGCCTGATCCTGCCCAACCAGCACCGTGATGGGCTGACCATTATAGCCGGATTCACGCAGCAACGCGCGGGCGGCTTCAATATTGCGCGCCCCCTTTAGAATATCGCCACCCGCTTCGGTATAAAGCGGTGTGCCGGGCGTGAAGAAGGAAGGCAGGGTCTGCCAAAGCGCTTTGTCATCGCCGACCACCGCACGCATATAGTCTTCCTGGTTCAGCACCATCGCAACCGCACGGCGCGCGCGCACATCATTAAAGGGCGCATGCAAATGGTTGAAGCGGAAGGAACCGATATTACCCAGCGGATCGGCGATATCCACGCGGATATTGCGGTTGCGCCGCAAGGATGGGATCAGATCGGTCAGCGGGGTCTCCCACCAATCAATTTCACCATTCATCAGCGCCGCCGAAGCAGTCGCGGGGTCTGGCATGATGATCCATTCAATACGCTCCACGCCCATGCGCTTGCCGCCCGCCAACCATGACGGAGGCTCATTGCGCGGAACATACTGGTCGAATCTGGTGAAAACCGCCTTGGCACCCGGCACCCATTCATTGCGCACAAAGCGCATGGGGCCAGAACCCACAAATTCAGTCACCTGCTGGAAGGGATCAGTCTTGGCCAGACGCTCCGGCATCATGAAGGCCATCGGCGTGTTGTTCTTGCCGAGCGCCAACAGCATCTTGGGGTAAGCTGCCTTCAGACGCCAGCGGAAGGTGCGGTCATCAACCGCCACCAATTCTTCTTGAATGGCGCGAATCATCTGGCCCATGCCATCACGCACGGCCCAGCGATTGAGGCTGGCAACGCAATCCGCTGCCGTTACCTTGGTGCCATCATGCCACATCAGGCCTTCACGCAGCTTGAAGGTCCAGACCTTACCATCTGAAGACACTTCTTCGCTTTCAACCATCTGACGCTTGGGTTCCAGCTTGTCGTCAAAGCCGTAAAGCGTGTCCCACACCAAAGCGGCGGCATTTCGCACCACATATTGGGTGCCCCAGATCGGGTCGAAATTGGCTAAATTAGCCTGCGGCACGAAGCGCAGCGTGCGGGCATTCGCCGGTTGCGCCAAGGCGGGGGCGGCAAGCCCACCGCTGCCGGCCAGCGCGGCCACGCCGGCGGAAGCCTTAAGGAAATCCCTGCGATCCATTTTCTGTCTCCCAATTCCTGTTCGCGGCAGCCCTGACTGCCCGGTTACACATCAGCCTGCCTCAGCATGCGGCAAACCCAGAGCACGGTGGCCCGAGTAGCCCGCTTTGGAGGCGCTGCAAATAGCCTTTTAACCCTTGCCGCGCCAGCCCGGCCCCTTGGGCGTAGCACGGGCCGTGCCAGCGCTGGCGTTCAGCCCTTGCCGATATTCCAGAAGACCGTCGCCGGGGCCCGGAAGACGCCCGTGACATTACTCCGCCAGGCAGAGGGCTGCCAATAAAAGCCCAAGGGGATGTAGTACATCTGCTCCATGGCTTTGGCGTTCAGCAGGCGCGCGATACGCTGGCTTTCCGCCGGATCGGCGCCCTTTTCCACCCATTCGGCGCGCAACGCCTCAATCTCAGGCACATTGGGCCAGCCGAACCAGGCGTTTTCGGCATTGGCGCGCAAGAACAAATGATAAACCGGCAGGCTCAGGCTTTGGCCTGAGGCCGTGGTGTGGATGATGCTCCATCCGCCGCGTTCCACCGGCTCCTTACTGGTGCGCCGCTGGACAAGCGTACCCCAATCGGCGGCGATCAACTCAAGGTTCATGCCTAGGCGGCGGATAATATCGGCGGTCATAAGCGAAAGCGCATTGATCTGCGGGTAATCCCCCGGCGCAATCAGCACGACCTTTTCGCCATTATAGCCCGCGGCCCGCAGCGCTTCCTTGGCGCGTTCGATGTTGCGGGTTTTCAGCGCCTCACTGCCCTGTTCATTGGCAAGCGCGGTGCCGCAGGTGAATACGCCCTCACACACGCCCCAGCCGGCGGGGTCGCTACCTGCCACTGCAGTCAGGTAATCACGCTGATCCACCGCCATGGCAACGGCGCGGCGGATGGCCGGGTTATTGAAGGGTGGTTGCAGCGTGTTGAAGCGGCAAACGCCGTAAGTGCCATCCAATAGCCGCTGTTCCACCGTGATGCCGCGGGAACGGCGCAGTTGTGGCAGCAGATCGTGCAGCGGGTATTCCCAGTAATCCTGCTCGCCGGTCACCATCGCATTGCCGCTGGTGGCGGGGTCCGTGATGATGGTCCATTCCACGCGGTCAATCTTCGGTACGCGCCCACCGGCCAGCCCATCCACCGGCTCATTGCGCGCGACATAGCGGTCATTCCGAGCCCAGGATGCGCGCTGGCCTGGGTTCCATTCATCTCGCAGGAAGCGGAAGGGGCCGCTGCCCACGGTTTCGCGGATTTGCTGGAAGGCATCGGTGCTCGCGATGCGTTCGGGCATAATGAAGCAGGGGAATTGCGTCTGCCCCAAAGCCATAATCAGCAATGGCGTTGGCTTGTGGAAGCGGAAGCGAAAGCGCTTATCATCCAAGACTTCCAGCGCGGCGACATTGGGCCAAAGCACCTGCGTGAAGGGGTCGCGCCGCGCCCAGCGATTGATGGAAGCGACGCAATCCTTGGCCAGCACCTTCTCCCCATCATGGAACATCAGCCCATCACGCAAGGTGAAGGTCAGCGTCAGGCCATCCTGGGAAGTCTCCCAGCCTTCGGCCATTTGCGGCTTGATCTCGCCCCTGGCGTTTTCCGCGCAAAGCTGATCATAGATCATGAAGGCGTTGTTGCGCGTGACCACGGCCGTCGTCCAAACCGGGTCAAGGCTGGTCAAATTCGCCTGCGGAATAACGCGGAGCGTGCGCGCCGCCGC
>CAIMVB010000321.1 GCA_903844785.1 uncultured Rhodospirillales bacterium
GCCAAAGGCAATGCCCAGCACATGCGGCACCACCGCGCGCAGCCCGTGATTGGCAGCGGATGCCGCCACCATCAGCGTATTCGGCCCCGGCGTGGCCGAAGTGGCGATGGCGAAGCCAAGCAAGGGCAGCAGCGTTTCCATACTGCGATATTGGGTCAGTATTTCTGACCTGTCACGCCCTGCGCGGAAAACCTGACTTGACCCCAAGGCAGCCCGGCGCGCATGAGGATGCCATGCGTTTTTCCACCCCGCCCAGCCCTGAAGACATGGTCGAATTGGCCGAAGATGCGCTCGCCGCCATCCCGAAGCCTTTGCGCGACCTGCTGAAAGGCATCGCCATATTGGTTGAGGATATGGCCGATGAGGAGTTGCTGCGGGAATTGGATATCGAAAATCCCTATGAATTGACCGGGCTTTACCTTGGCGTCCCGCTTACCGACAAAAGCCACGCCATGGCGCCCCAGGAACCGGACCGCATCCTGCTATTCCGGGAACCCATTCTGCTGGAATGGATCGAAACCGGGGAGGATTTGTTCCGCCTGGTGCGCAACGTGCTGATCCACGAAATCGGCCATCATTTCGGCTTTTCGGATGAGGATATCGCCCGGTTGGAGGGGGACGAGTAGCGGTACCCCTCGCCAGCGCCGCCCGGCTTTCCTAAATAAAGTTTCATGTCCATCACCTTCACCCTGAATGGTGCCTTGCGGTCTTTGCCGGCGGAAACGCCCCCGGCCATGACCATGCTCGATTGGCTGCGCGCGGCGGGGCTGACCGGCACCAAGGAAGGCTGCGCGGAAGGTGATTGCGGCGCCTGCACGGTGGTGATCGAAGCGCCGGATGGCGCGCGTCAGCCAGTGAATGCCTGTTTGATGACCCTCGGTCAGGCGCATGGCCTTGCCATCCGCACCGTGGAAGGGCTGGCGGGCACCGATGGCGCACCACATCCCGTCCAGGCGGCCATGCTGGCGGCTGAGGCAACGCAATGCGGCTTCTGCACGCCAGGCATTGTTATGTCCCTCTACGCCCATGCGCGCATGGGTGGCGATCCGCATGAGGCTTTGGCGGGTAACCTTTGCCGCTGCACCGGCTATCGCCCGATTTTGGACGCTGCTGCCGCCTTGCCGGCAGCCAATGAAGCTCCGCCCGCCTACCCCGCGCCGGATGGCACGGCCTTCGGCCCAACAGAGCATCGCTTTTTCCTGCCGCGCAGCCTGGATGAAGCCCTGGCGCTGCGGCGCGCGCATCCTGGCGCCTGGCTTCTGGCCGGCGGCACGGATCTGGGCCTGCGCTTTTCCGAACATCGGGAAAACCCCGCGGCCATCATTTGCCTGCGCGATGTCGCCCAATTGCGCGGCATTGAACCGGGGCCTGAAGGCATTTCGGTGGGCGCGGCGGAACCCTATGCCGCTTTGCTCGATCACATGGAAAGCGATGCGGCTTTCGCGGCGTTTGCCGGGTTGCTGCGGCGCTTGGGCTCCCGGCAAATACGCGCCATGGGCACGCTGGGCGGGAATTTGGGCACGGCCAGCCCGATTGGCGATGCGCTGCCGCCCTTGCTGGCACTCGGCGCGCGTGTGTCACTCGCGGGGCCGGATGGGGCGCGGGATTTGGCGGTTGAGGATTTCCTGCTCGGCTATCGGCGCAATGCGCTCCGCGCAGATGAGGTGATTGCGCGGGTTTTCATCCCCCGCCCCGCGCCGGGCGCGATTTTCGCCGCCGAGAAACTTTCGCGCCGGCATGATCAGGATATCAGCGCCATTGGTCTTTCGCTGCTGCTGGAACGCGATGGTGATATGATCACGCGCGCGCGCATCGCCCATGGTGGCTGTGGCCCCATGGCGGCGCGGGCGCCTGAAGCCGAAGCGGTGCTTGCAGGCGGCCCCTTCACCGAAGCGCAAGCCCGCGCGGCGGGGGATGCTTTGGCGCGGGCGATCTCCCCCATGGATGATTTGCGTGGCAGCGCGGAATATCGCCGCGCGGCGGTGCGTAACCTATTGCTGCGGCTTTACTGGCGTGTGGCGCAGCCCGAAGCGGCAGCGGAAATTATGGCGATGGCCACACCCCATGCGCCGCGGTTCATCGCGCCATGAATGCGCCGTTATCCCTGGGCGCAGCGCTGGCCCATGATTCGGCGCTTGGTCATGTGACAGGCCAGGCACCTTTCGCGGATGATGTGCCGGAAGCGCCAGGCCTGCTGCATGGCGCGCTTTTGCTCTCGCCCGTCGCGCATGGGCGGCTTGGCGCTTTGGATGTGGCGGCGGCGCGCGCCATGCCGGGCATTGTTGCGGTGCTCACGGCGCGGGATGTGCCAGGGGCGAATGATATCTCGCCTTCGGGCCGGGAAGTTGAACCGCTTTTCGCGGAAACCGAGCTTCGCCATCACGGCCAGCCCATCGCCTTGGTGGTGGGCGAGTCGCGCGATGCGGCGCTGGCCGCGCTTGGCGCGCTGAAGCCGGAAATTGAGGCGCTGCCAGCCATTCTTTCGATTGAGGATGCGCTTGCGGCGGAAGCCTATCTGTTGCCGCCGCAGGAAATTGCCGTGGGTGACGCGGCGGGCGCGATTGCCGCGGCGCCGCTGACCACATCTGGTGAATTTCGTGTGGGCGGCCAGGAACACTTCTACTTGGAAGGCCAGATTGCGATCGCCATGCCGGGTGAAGATGGGGAGATTTCCATCACCTCATCAACCCAGCACCCGACGGAAGTGCAGCACATCGCAGCGCGCGTCCTGGGTTGTGATTTCAACCGCATTACCGTGCGCTGCCGGCGTATGGGCGGCGGTTTTGGTGGCAAGGAAAGCAATGCTTCCTGGGTGGCGGCAGCAGCAGCGCTTGCCACGCGCATCACCGGGCGGCCGGTAAAGCTCAGACTCTCACGCAAGGCGGATATGGCGGCCACCGGCAAGCGGCATCCGTTTTTGTATCGCTGGCGCGCGGGCTTTGACGCGACGGGGCGGATTGCGGGGCTTGAGGCAATGCTCGCCGCCGATGGTGGACATAGTCTTGATCTGACCGGCGGCGTGGTGTTTCGCGCGCTGACCCATGCGCTGAATTGCTACGATGTGCCCGCGGTCAAGCTGCGCGCGCTGTCGCTGCGCACAAATATGGTGAGCCACACGGCGTTTCGCGGCTTTGGCGGGCCGCAAGGCGTGCTGCTGATGGATGATGTGCTGCGCGGTGTCGCTGCCGCCACGGGGCAGGATATGGAAGCAGTGCGCGCGCGCAATTTCGCGGGCGGCGAGAACGGCGCCAAGGCGCCTTATGGCCAGGCTTTGGAAGGGGATTTGATCCGTCGCGTTTATGCCGAAGCCATGGAAGACGCCGGCTGGGCAGCGCGGCGCGCGGAAATCGCGGCCTTCAATGCGAACCATCCATTCTTGCGCCGCGGGCTTGGCAGTTTTGTGCTGGCCTTTGGCATTTCCTTTGGCCTCATGCATCTGAACCAGGCCGGCGCTTTGGTGCATGTTTATGCGGATGGGTCCATCCGGCTCAATCACGGCGGCACGGAAATGGGCCAGGGGCTCAATATCAAAATCGCGCAGGTGGTGGCGGATGCCTTTGGTGTGCCGATTGCGCGCATTCGCATCACGCCAACCAGCACGGCGGAGGTGCCGAATACCGCGCCTACTGCCGCTTCCACCGGTTCTGATTTGAATGGCTGGGCGGCGCATTTGGCCGCAAGCGCAATCCGGGAACGTATGGCGCATGAGGCAGCGCGCCTTTGGGAAGTGTCCGTGGAAGCGATTGGCTTTGCCGAAGGGCGCGTATTTGTCGCCCGCCCCGGCGATAATCGCGCCATGGGCTTTGGTGATCTGGCACATCGCTGCTGGGTGCAGCGCATTTCGCTTTCCGCCACAGGGTTTTATCGCACGCCCGACATCCACTGGGATGCGAAGGCCATGCGGGGCGAGCCTTTCTTCTACTTCTCCTACGGCGCAGCCGTGGTTGAAGTGGTGGTGGATACGCTCACTGGGGAACATCGCGTGTTGCGCGCTGATCTGGTGCAGGATTGCGGGCGGTCGCTTAATCCCGCGATTGATCGCGGGCAGATTGAAGGCGGCTTCGTGCAGGGGCTTGGCTGGCTGACAACGGAAAGCCTTTATTGGGACAAGGAAGGCAGGCAGCGCTCGCTTGGGCCTTCCACCTATAAAATCCCGGGCAGCCGCGATGCGCCGCCGGATTTCAGACTGCGGCTGCTCGCCAATGCGCCAGCGCGGGCGGAGACGATTTTCCGTTCCAAAGGTGTCGGCGAACCGCCGCTGATGTTGGCCAGCGCTGTCTGGAATGCGATCTGCGACGCGACGGGGCTCGCCAGCCTTGATCTGCCAGCAACGCCTGAACGGGTGCTGATGGCGCTGGAAGCGCGGAGGGGTTAGGCCAGCTTGAAGCGCCGATAAATTGGCAGCAGCAGGAAGGGCGTCAGAAACAGCGGGAATTGGCCAAGCGCGAAGAACAGCAAAATGCGCTGATCGGTCGCCGCCGGCAGCACCGCCAGGAACAGCGCCATATTGCGATTACCGCCGAGCAGGCCCGCCGTCAGCGCCAGCTTCTGGCCGGTTGGAGCAAAGACCAGCGCGGTTGCGGCATTCAGGCCGAAATTGGCCGCGAAAGCCAAGGCAAGCCCCGCCAGCACCCAGGCGGGGTCTGAGATGATTTTGGCCAGCATCCCATCCATGACACCAAAGCCAAAAACCACCACCAGCCAGACCACCGCGCCATCCAAAGCCCCGGCATAGCGTTGCAGCCGCGCGGGGCCAGCCAGGCGGCGCAGCAGCACGGCAATCAGCAGCGGCAAGCCCACCACCAGCATCAGCCTTCCCATCAGCGCGGAAAGCGAAATGGCAAGGTCTATGCCCATCAGCCCAAGCGCCAAGGGCGGCGCGGTAAAGGGCACGATCAGCGTGGTCAGGATGGCGACCACCAGAGAAATCTCTCCATCCAACCCCACCATGCGCGCAAAAGCGGGGGAGGATGTGGCAGCGCAGCCCATGGCGCTGATCACCAAGCCCGCCACCAGCGGCCCTTCAAAGCCAAAGCCGCGCAGCACCAGAAACAGCAAAACGGGGCAGACCAGCATCATCCAAGCGACCAGCAGCGCCACCAGCACGGGCCGACGCAAATACGCCACCACCTGCGCCAAATCCACGCGCAGCAGCACAATTGTCATGAGTGTCGCGACGCTGAAGGTCACCACATCGCGGAACAGCGCGGCCAAGGGCGGGATGAAAAGCCCGGCGAAAATGCCAAGCGCCAGCAGCAAGCCACCACGGCGGGCAGACCATTCCAGGAAGCCAAGGGCCATCAGCTTGGGTGTTTGCGTGCTATCATGCTGGCAGCATTCCAATTCAGGGCGCGCGACACAAGCTATGGCATCTATTGGGAAGGAGATTTCCGGCCATGCTGGCCCATGAACCACTGATCCGGCTTGCGGTATTCCTGGGCGTGCTGGCGGCCATGCTGCTGCTGGAACACGCCTTTCCGCGCCGGGCGCAGCGGCTTTCCTGGCGGCGCTGGCCGGGGAATTTCGGGCTGGTGGTGATTTCTTCCCTGTTGGTGCGGCTAATTGCGCCGGCGGCAGCCATGGGTGCCGCGCTTTACGCTGAAGCGGCCGGGATTGGGGTGCTGCGCTGGCTTGGGCTTAATGGCCTGGCGGGCGGTATTGTGGCGGTGCTGCTGCTTGATCTGCTGATTTATTTCCAGCATCGCGTCTTTCACGCCGTGCCGGTTTTGTGGCGCTTGCACCGCGTCCACCACGCTGACCCTGAATTGGATGCATCTTCCGGGCTGCGCTTTCACCCGGTGGAAATTTTGCTGTCCATGGCGATCAAAATGGCGGCGGTGGTGGCGCTGGGCGCGCCGGCAGAAGCGGTGCTGGTGTTTGAAGTACTGTTGAACGCGACCAGCCTGTTCAACCACGCGAACCTCGCGCTGCCTGCCTGGCTTGATGGCGCGCTGCGCCTGGTGCTGGTGACACCCGATATGCACCGCATCCATCATTCCGAAGTGCCAGCAGAAACCGATAGTGATTTCGGCTTTTGCCTTTCCTGCTGGGACAGGTTGTTCGGCACCTATCGCGCCGAACCAGCGGCCGGGCAGCTTGGCATGGTGATTGGCGTTGCGGAATTTCGCGCGGATCCGGAACAGCGTTTGGATCGGTTATTGGTGCAGCCGTTCAGAAAAGCAGGCTAAGCGCCTTGGCCGCGCAATCCGCGCGGACAGCAGCGGCAATGTGGCGGCCACAGCCGCCCATACAAGATAGGGCGTGACCCGTTTTGACCAAGTCACGCCATCAACGAAAAATCTTTTCGCAACAGCCAGGGTGGTTTCCGGGGGCGGCGCCCCCGGTGCAGCCTCAGCCGGCAGCTTCTTCCGCGGCCATTTCGGCAGCCAATTCCGCTTCCAGGCTTTCGGCTTCCGCCGCCTGGCCCACGGCTTCGCCACGCGCCTGCTTTTCCGCTTCTTCGCGGCTGCGCGCCACATTCACCGTGACGGGGATTTGCACTTCCGGGTGGAGTTCCACCTGGACCGAGCTGACGCCAATGGCCTTGATGGGCTCACCCAGCAGAACCTGCTCACGCGCAACGGTCAGGCCAGCTTCGGTGCAAGCCACGGCGATGTCGCGCGAAACAACGGAGCCATAAAGGCTGCCGCTTTCACCCGCCTGGCGGATGATGATCACGGAAAGCCCGGCCACGCGTTCGGCCACACGTTCGGCTTCCCCACGGCGCTTGATGTTGTCCGCTTCAAGCTGGACGCGTTCGCGTTCGAAGCGC
>CAIMVB010000322.1 GCA_903844785.1 uncultured Rhodospirillales bacterium
CTGCGCCTGCAAGAAGGCAACCATGGTCATTTGGCGTTGGGTATTTGGCATTGGTCCGGCCCTTTTCGATCAGACGGGAATATCAACATCCAGCAGCGGCGCATGCTGCTGGCAGCCATAGACATCGGTATCGCCAATGCCACCCGCCGGCACCAGACGCGGGACGGTTGCCTTGATTGCCATAGCGGCATCATAAGGCGTCAGCAGCACATCCTTCGCCGCCACACCATAAAGCCGCGCAAACAAGGCTTCGGTAATCACGCCGGAAGCGCGCACTTTCTGATACAGCGCGGTATCGTCGAATACGATGTCAATCGTGAGATCAAAAGGCCCGGCATTCTTGCTTTTGCAGACGCGCGCCAAATCACGGATGCGTGCCATTTGCTGCCTCAAACCTCCTCATAGGAAATCGGGAAAATCTCGCGCGGGTCATCCAGTTCCAGTACGTGATAAATACTGAAGCGATAAACTGGGCCCACAGGAATATCGGAAGGTGAAAAAGGAAAGGCCATATTGCCTTCGCGGCAGAGCCGGCCTGGGAAATCCGTATGCAGCATATTGGTGCGCGCAATGCCAAGCACGGCGGCAGCGATTTCTTGCGTGTCGGCAATCACCTCAATCACGAAGCCCACTTCATGGCCGGCCACGTCGCGCACCGGTTCACGCGCGCCCATCACGCCATCCAGCCCATAGGTGCGGATGGTGAGCGTATAGCTTTCCGGCCCGGCGCCGAAAGCCTGTGCCTTTTCGCGCACAATGCCGCGCACTTCTTCTAGGAATAGCGGCAGGCGCGCGATCAGCAGCGGGTCGCGCGTGCCGCAGATGGAAATGCTGCGATAGCCAGCCATTTCCACCCCTTCCAGCTTGACTGTGTATTGCGAAGCCGGGGTCCAGCGCATGCCGGAAATCCGCACGGCCCGGTCACTCAGCGCGTCAAAGCGGCAATCTGATGTATCCAGCATGCCACCCGGTTCAATGTGATGAATGGGGCTGCTGTTTTCGTGCAAGGAATGATTGGCGATGGAAAGCGGCGTGCAGTGGCGGATGGGGTTCATCGGTTCGCATTCCACACCATCTTCCCGCACCGTCACCAGCAGGCAATCATGGCCCTTAGGGATGGAAGGGGTCGCGCCACATTCCAGCATTTTGCCGGCATACCAGGCGGGCGCGGGCGGTAATTGCGCGCGGATGGCCGCGGCGGCCCAAGGCGCGGGATCACTCGCGCGGCCCGCCAGAATCACCTGCGCGCCATTATCCAAAGCTTCCATGAAGGGTTCCGGCCCCATCATGGCGACAACACGGCTGGCACGGTCCAGGGTTTCGCTGGAGAGCGCTGGCTGATTACTGAGTGGGTGGATGCGCCCCGCCGCCAACCGGCGCTGCAATTCGGCGCGCGGTGGTTCTGCGCGGATCAGCGCCATGCGAAAATGCAGCCCTTCTTCGGCGGCGATGTCACGCACCAACTGCGCTGTCAGATCAAGATGTGGATCACCCCCTGCCCCGCCGGAGGTCCCAATCATCAGCGGAATGCCAGCACCAATCGCGGCGCGCAGCATCAGGCGCAAATCGCGCTTGATCGCCATGGTGGAGCAAAAAGGCACGCCCGCGCCCAGGTAATGCGGGCCAGGGTCAACGCTGCCGCCATCAACACCAATGATATGCGGCGCGCGCGCCATGCCGGCCTGAAGGCTTGCTTCCGGAAAGCCGTAGCCCAAAATGGCACTGGTCGAGAGAAGGCGTATTTCCTTCATGCCGTTCCTTACCCCTTACTGGCGCGCATAAGCTGCGCCTTGGGGGAAAGCTGCCATGAAGCAGGCCGCGCGTATAGCGCCGCCCTGGCCTGTTACAGCAGCACCATATCGTCGCGGTGGATGATTTCATCCCGCCCGCGCCAGCCCAGAATTTCTTCCAAAGCTTCACTACGATGCCCGGCAATCAGCCGCGCCGCTTCGGCATCATAAGCGCTAAGCCCGCGCGCAACCTCAACGCCTTCGGCGTCACGCACGCTTACCGGATCGCCGCGCGAAAACTCGCCCTCCACGGCACGCACACCGGCGGGCAGCAGCGATGAACCGCGCTTGAGCGCACGTGCAGCGCCCGCATCCACCACCAGCACGCCAAGCGGCGCCAGGCTGCCCGCAATCCAGCGCTTGCGCGCGCTGCGGCCTTCCGGCAGCGGCAGAAACCAGGTGCAACGCGCGCCTTCTTCCAGTGCACGCAGCGGATGGTCACGCTCGCCGAGCGCGATCGCCATGGCGGTGCCCGCACCCGTGGCAATACGCGCGGCAATCAGCTTGGTGCGCATCCCACCCGAGGAATAGCCAGGCGGCGGTTCGCCACCCATGGCCATGATCTCATCCGTCAGGCGTTCTACCACGGGCAAATGCTGCGCATTCGGGTCCTTGCGCGGATCGGCGGTGTAAAGCCCATCAATGTCTGAAAGCAGCAGCAGCGCATCGGCCTGAATCATCTCGGCCACGCGGGCCGCAAGCCGATCATTATCGCCGAAGCGGATTTCTGCTGTGGCCACCGTGTCATTTTCATTGATCACGGGCACGCAGCCAAGATTAATAAGCGTGGCGAGCGTGGCGCGCGCATTCAGATAGCGCCTGCGATCTTCCGAATCTTCCAGCGTCAGCAACAACTGCGCCGCGTTCAACCCATGCGCGGCCAGCGCTTCTTGCCAGGCGCCGGCCAGGCGGATTTGCCCCACCGCAGCGGCGGCTTGTTTTTCTTCCAGCCTAAGACGCCGACGCGTGAGGCCCAGAGCCTTCCGCGCCAAAGCAATGGCACCGGAGGATACCACCACCACTTCCACCCCACGCGCGCGGAGCGCCGCGATATCGGCGGCGACGGAAGCAAGCCAAGCGGCACGCGGCGCGGCAGTGGCGTTATCCACCACCAGCGCAGAGCCGATCTTCACCACAATGCGCTTGGCATCCTTGAAGCGGGGCTGGGTGGGGTCGATCATGGAATGGCGCTTACCATGCGAAAGCCTAGCCTGTCAGCGCGCCGCCGCAATCATATCGGCCAGGGCGCGGAGCAATTCCGGCACACCTTCACCACTCGCCCCGCTGATCAGCATGACAGGCTTGCCGGCGGCACGGGAAAGCGCCTTGACGCGTGCGGTGCGTGCCTGCGGCGTCATGGCATCAGCCTTATTGAGCGCCACCAATTCCGGGCGGGATTCCAGCCCATGGCCATATTCGGCCAATTCGCGGCGAATGGTGCGATAGGCGCGCGCTGGGTCCGCCGCTGCGCCATCCACCAGATGCAGCAGCACCTTGCAGCGTTCCACATGGCCCAGAAAGCGCGTGCCAAGCCCAGCCCCTTCCGCCGCGCCTTCAATCAGGCCCGGCAGATCGGCCAGCACAAATTCTTCAGTCGCGTTCAGGCGCACCACGCCAAGTTGTGGATGCAGCGTAGTGAAAGGGTAATCGGCAATCTTCGGGCGGGCCGCGGAAGCTGCGGCCAGGAAGGTGGATTTGCCGGCATTGGGCAGGCCCACAAGCCCAGCATCGGCAATCAGCTTCAGGCGCAGCCAAAGCCAGCGCTCTTCGCCCGGCCAGCCCTTATCGGCACGGCGTGGCGCGCGGTTGGTCGAGGTTTTGTAATTCGCATTGCCGAAGCCGCCATCGCCCCCCAGCGCCAGCACCACGCGTTTGCCGAGCTTATCAAGGTCCGCGATCATGGTTTCACGATCTTCGGCGAAGATTTGCGTGCCCAC
>CAIMVB010000323.1 GCA_903844785.1 uncultured Rhodospirillales bacterium
AATGGTGCCAAACACCAGCGCGCCGATGCTCTGGCCGAAAAATAGCGCCATGGCGAAGGCCGCCACCGCCGTACCGCGCGCTTCGGGCAGCGCCTCGGTCGCGCGCGCCTGCAAGACGCCATGCAGCATGTAGAATGCAAGCCCCAGGCCGAATTGCATGGCCGCCACGGCAACGCCATTCGGCGCCAGGGCCGTGCCGACCAAGCCCGCCGCCAGCAGCACGCCGCCCAGGGTGAGCAAGCGCTTTTCGCCAAATCGCGCCACCAGGGTTTTCGCCAGCCGCGTGTAGGTAAAGGCGCCAAGCCCGAACCCCGCCACCACCAGCCCCGCCAGGGCCGGCGAATAGCCGAAGCGTTCAATCAGCAATGAACCCGTCAGCGGAAAGGCGCCGCCAAACAGCACCGCGCCATCAATAAAGGCCGCCACCATCAGGCGCCGCCCGGCAGGGCGCGACAATAGGGTCAAATACGGCCGAAAGCTCGCGCGGAAGCTAAGCCCGGTCTCGGATGATTCCAGCCGAAACAAGTCTGGCCCCAGCCGCCGCCCGAGCAGTACCGAGACCACCAGCGCCAGCAAAGCCAGCACCAGGAAGGAAGCGCGCCAGCCGGCCAATTCCGCCAGCACCCCGGAAAGCGGCCCCACCAAAAGCTGCGCCATCACCATGCCGGTCAAAAACCGCCCAATGGTCGCCTGCCTCTCGGCATAGGGCACCGCATCGCCAATCCAGGCCAGCGCCAAGGGAATAACCGCGCCCGCCAGCAGCCCCGTCAGCGTGCGGAACGCCACCATGGCCGAGAGATCCCAAGCGAGGGTACAGGCCGCAAGGCCAAAGCCGTAAAGCAGCAGCGCAAACCAAGCGACGCGGAGCTTGCCATAGCGATCACCCAGCGGCCCGATGACCAATTGCCCGGCACCATAGGCGATGGAAAACCCCGCCAGCACTGGCGCCGCACCCGCCACCGTCACGCCGAAATCGGAAGCGAGCATTGGCAGCAACGGATCGAGCATGCGAATCCCACCCCCGGTCGCGAAAGCGGCCAGGGCCAGCAGCGGCATAATGGAAAGATCGGTCTTCAAGCCCCCGGAATGGGCGCCGGGGGCTTGGCGGTCAAGTCAGCAGCGCCGCGTCAAACCGCGCGCGCGGCGCGGAGTGCGGCGATTTCCGCGGCAGAAAAGCCAAATTCGCTTAAGACTTGGTCAGTATGCTCACCGCGTTCCGGGGTTGGGGTGCGCGCGCAAGCAACGCCTGCAATCTGCATGGGCGCCCGCACCAGGGCGATTTCGCCAAGGGCAGGATGGGCCACCGGCATCGCCATGCCCAGATGCTTCACCTGCGTATCGGCGAAAACCTGATCCATGGAATAGACCGGGCCGCTCGGCACGCCGGCCTTGTTCAAGCCTTCCACCCATTCGGCGGTGGTTTTTTCGATCAGGCGCGATTGCAGCAGCGCATTGGTCTTGTCGCGATTGGCATGGCGAGACTTATCGGTGGCGAAGGCGGGGTCCTTGGCTTCTTCTTCGATGCCAAGGGTCGCCACAATGCGATCCCACATTTGCTGCCCGCCGCCGGCCAGATTCATCAACCCATCCTTGGTGCGGAACAGGCCGGTGGGGGTCGTGGTCGGGTGGTCATTGCCGGCCTGGCCGGGGATATCACCCTTCATGGTCCAGCGCGTCGCCTGGAAATCCATCATGGCAATCATGGCTTCCAGCAGGCTGGTATGCACCCAGCGCCCCTTGCCGGTGACTTCCCGTTCCAGCAACGCCACCAGAATGCCGATCGCGGTGTAAAGCCCAGCCGTCAAATCCGCGACAGGAATACCCGCCCGCACTGGTCCCTGGCCGGGCAGGCCGGTCACGCTCATGATACCACCCATGCCTTGCGCGATCTGGTCAAAGCCCGGGCGCTTGGCATAGGGACCATCCTGACCAAAGCCAGAAATCGAGCCCAGCACAATGCGCGGGTTCACCGCCGATAGCGCGGCGAAATCAATGCCGAGCCGTTCCTTCACATCCGGGCGGTAATTTTCAACCACGACATCGGCTTTTTCGACCATTCGGCGAAACGCGGCCAGGCCTTCGGGCGCCTTCAAATTCAGCGTCATGCCGCGCTTATTGCGGTGCGTATTCTGGAAATCCGGGCCATGGCGTTCCCCGCCCATGCCTTTGCCGGTATCTACTTCATCGGTGGCTTCCACCTTGATCACATTCGCCCCCCAATCCGCGAGTTGGCGCACGCAGGTGGGGCCGGAACGCACGCGGGTCAGGTCAAGCACGGTGAAGCGGGAAAGCGGCATCATGGCGGTGTCTCCAGGAAAATTCGGTGCCTTGTTGGCATTGCCGCCGCCCCCGGGCAAGAGACCGGGTTGACGCGCCCGCGCCGCGCGCTACCCATGCGCCCACCAAACCCTGAGGATATGACCATGAGCGAAGATCTGCTGCACGAAATCCGCGAAGGCGGCATTGCCTGGACCACCTTCAACCGCCCGCAGGCGCGCAATGCCATGACCTTCGCCATGTATGCGCGCTTGGCTGAACTGGCCGATGAAATCAGCGCTGATCCTGCGATTCGCGTATGGGTCATTATGGGCGCGGGCGGCAAGGCTTTCGCGTCCGGCACCGATATCTCCCAATTCCGCGAATTCCGCACCGCCGAAGACGCGCTGAATTACGAAGCCCGCATTGATAAGGTGCTGGGCGCGCTGGAGAGCTGCACCAAGCCCGTGATCGCGGCCATCACCGGCGCCTGCACGGGCGGTGGGCTTGGCATTGCTGGCTGCTGCGATATCCGCATTGCCGATAAGGGTGCCCGCTTCGGCCTGCCGATTGCGAAGACGCTTGGCAATATCCTCAACATGCATAATTTCGCGCGCTTCTATGCGCTGGTTGGCCCCGCCGCGGTGACGGAAATGATCATGACCGCGCGCTTGTTCAGCGCGGATGAGGCGAAGCATATCGGCCTGATTTCCGAAATGCTGGAAACACCCGATGATGTGGCGGCGCGTGCCATGGAATTGGCGACCAATATCTCGGGCCTTGCGCCGCTCACGCTGCGCGCCACCAAGGAAGCGATCCGCCGTTTGCGCAAGGCAACCAGCGAGGTTGAAGGCGATGATCTGGTGACCATGTGCTTCACCAGCGCCGATTTCCAGGAAGGCGTCAGCGCCTTCCTCAATAAGCGCGCGCCGCAATTTACGGGACGCTGAATTCAAAAAAAGCCGGGAGGAAACAAGGAAAACAAAAATCGCGCGCCGGAGTTTCGGCGCGCTTGGCCTTGCGGGCTTGTTGCCCGCAACGGCCGGGGCGCAGCAGGATTATCCCTCACGCGCCATCACAATGCTGGTGGGTTTCGCACCAGGGGGCGGGACGGATATCATTTCGCGCTTCCTGCAGCCATTTTTGCAGGATGAGTTTCGCCAGACCATTGCGGTGGAAAACCGCCCAGGCGCTTCCGGGACACTTGCCGTCACGGCGCTGTCTCGTGCGCGGCCCGATGGCTATACCATGTTGATGACGACCATCAGCGCATCCGCCGTGGTGCCGCCGCTGATGAACCCGCCGCCCTTCGACATTTACCGCGATCAAGTAGCGGTGGTGCATGCCGCAACTGTGCCGCTGGTGGCCGTGGTGCCGCCCAATGCGCCATCGGCGACTATGCGGGATTTGATTGAACGCGCGCGGCGCGAACCTGGGGTGCTGAATTACTCATCATCTGGTGTTGCGACACAGCAGCATTTGGCGGCGGAATTGCTTTCCTCTGCCGCCGGTGTGCGGATGACGCATGTGCCCTTCCGTGGCACGGGCCAGGCAGTGAATGAAATCCTGGCCGGGCGCATAGACCTCGCCATTGATACGCTGCCCACTTACCTGCCGCATATCCGCGCGGGGCGTGTGCGTGCGCTGGCGGTGACGCTACCGCAGCGCGTGGAATGGCTGCCTGATGTGCCAACGGTGGCAGAGCTTGGCTTTCCAGGTTTTGACGCCAATGTTTGGTATATGCTGATGGGCCCGCCCGGCCTGCCAACGCCGATTGCGGAACGCTGGGTGGCGGCGGTGAACAAGGCCTTTGCTGATCCCACCATCCGCCAGCGCGTGCGCGACGCCGGCTTTCTGATCGGCGGCGGCAGCCAGGCCGATGCGGCGGCGATGCTGAAAAACGATGCTGAACGCTACGCTGCCTTGGTGCGCGGCGCGAATATCAAGCTCGATTGATCAACTTGTCGAGGTAATGGCCGGCGCCAGCGCGCTGGATTTGGCAGCAGGGTGGGCTGGGTTGCGAAAGCGCAACTCCCCACCCGGTACCGCATCAGGTGGCGCGAGGCCGAAAAGCTCCGCGCGGGAGGAACAGGCAGCGGCCACCACGCGCCGCGCGGCGTGGCCCGCCAGAAACCGCCGCACCGCGCCTTCCAGGGCCAATTCATCGCGAAGGCTGCGCCATTCGGCGCGGTCCATATCTTCGATGAAGATCGAAACAATGCCTGGTTTGCTGCCGGAAAGTCGCGTTGCTGCAGCGCTAGCAATGCGCGCGGCCACCGCATCCGAAATACTGTTTTCCTGACCTGCCCGCGCGGCCAGCACGAATACTGAACCGCCAGCAGGATCACCTGTCACGGCCAAATGCGCCTCTGGCCCGAATTGCTGACGAAGCCGCCCCGGCAGCGGATCAGCCTGCGCGCCAGCCAGCACCAGGGGGTCCAACTTCAGCACGGCGTCAGCGCTGCTATCCTGGCGTTTCTCGGCGGCCAACATCGCCATGATGCGGCGCTGCAATTCAGCGGCCTTATCTGGCCCGGCGAGGCCTTCCGGCAGCGTCATGCGCAGCACATAGCGGCCGGGATGCGCGGCAAGCCAGGTTTGCAATTCAGGATTGACGCTATCCATCAGCGCATACCAATGGCCGCGTTGCACGGGCCGGCCTTCTTCGGCGGAGAGTGTTTCGCACACAACTTCCGCCACCGCGCCGCCGCGGCTGATGGTCAGATCATGTGCGCTATCTTCCGCAAGGCCAGAAAAGCGCACCTCAAACCCCTGCGCGCGATAAAGTGCCGCGCTGCGCAGCAAATGGAATAGCGGGATCAGCGTGGCTTCGCCGGAAAGCCCTTCAGTGATCAGGGTGCGCAGCTTGGCGCGTGGAGATTCGGGTAGGTTTTTGGCGAGTTGCACTGCCTCGGCCGCGAAGCGAAGCGCGCGGCGTTCCGCGCTGCCCTGGGCTGCGCCGCGCGCGGCGCGCGCCAAGGCAAATTCCAAAGCATGGCGATGTTGCGTGGCGCGGCCCAGAAAAGCGCTGGATTGCGCGCGCTGGCCCAAATCAGCGAGGCGTGAAGCCCAAAGCTTAGCCCCCACAAGCCGGAGGAAATCCGGCACGGCCTTTGGATTATGGGTGGCTTCGGCAAGCGGCATGGCAGATACCCTGGGGTGCGCAGGACCAAAATGCCGGCCAAGCGCGGAAACGCGTTACAAAAGCCAAGCCAGCCTCATCTTGCGCCAGCGCATGCGCGCTGAACCCGGTCTTGATGCCGATATGCAGGAGATACCGCGCCGCCCCCGGGGGACGTCAAGCACTAAGCTTAGGGTGCGCCGA
>CAIMVB010000324.1 GCA_903844785.1 uncultured Rhodospirillales bacterium
CCGCGCCGAGGCCGCCGCGTGGCAGCGATTGTACTAGCCGCTGGCCGTTCGCGCCGCATGGCGCCGCTGAACAAGCTGCTGGTCACGGATAATGATGGCGTGCCCATGGTGGTGCGCGTGGTGGATCAGGTGCTGGCTTCCCATGCGCGGCCGATCATTGTGGTGACAGGCCATGAGCATGACCGGGTAGAAGAAGCCCTTGCCGGTCGTGCGGTGCAATTCGCGATTGCCGAGGATTACGCGCAAGGGCTTTCCGCGTCATTGAAGGCAGGGCTGCAAGCTTTGCCTGAGGATATTGAAGGCTTCATGGTGTGTCTTGGCGATATGCCACTGGTGAGTTCCGCCATGCTTGATCGGCTGATGGCGGCGTTCGATCCGGAAGAAGGCCGCGCGATTGTGATGCCGACCTTCCGTGGCAAGCAGGGCAATCCCATGCTCTGGTCGCGCGAATTTCTGCCCGAGATGCTAGCGATTACCGGCGATGTCGGCGCACGGCATTTGGCCGGCAAATACGCCGATCGCTGCGTTGAAGTGGAAATGGCCGATGACGCGGTGCTGCGCGACTTTGACACCACCGAGGCGCTGAAGGGCGTCCCCGGTTACAGTATGGTGAGGTGACGCGGGCGCTTTACAGCGCGCCGCGCAACCATTCCCCAATCGCCAGTACCTTGGCATCTTCGCCGATGCGCCCTGCGATTTGCACGCCAAGCGGCAGACCTTGCGGGCCTGTGCCGGCGGGCACCGTCACGCATGGCCCATGCAGCAGGGTCCAAAGCGCATTGAAGGCAGGATCACCCGTCCAGCCAATCCCCGCCGGCGCTTCCCCGGCGGCAGAGGCCGTAATCACTGCATCAAAACCTTCAATGGCGCCAGGCAAAGCGGCGCGCGCCTTGGCCTGCGTGGCCTTGCAGGAATCCAACTGCGCGGTTGGGAAGCGCTTCGCCCAATCCAGCTTTTCCTTGATTGTATCTGAAAGCTGCGCCCGCGCTGCCGCCAATTCCCAGCCCAAGGACTGCACGCTTTCCATATTCGTTACATATTCATGGGCGTCGAAGGCTTCCGTCATCACTTCCGGCAGCGTGATTTCCACCACCTCAGCACCCGCCTTACGGCAAGCCGCGATGGCGCGTTCCATCAGCGCCAGCGTCTCAGGCGCGGCTTTGGCGGCAGGCGGGCCAAGGGTGAAAGCAAGGCGCGGCGCGCGCGGCAGCTTGGCTTCGGGATTGCCGTAATCGCGCCCCGTCATTGCGCCCATGGAAAGCGCGCAATCGGCGACTGAGCGCGCCATGACGCCAATCGTGTCATGGCTTTCGCTCATTACCTTCATGCCGCCGCGATGAATGGCACCGAAACTCGGCTTGAAGCCGACAATGCCGCAAAACGCCGCGGGGCGGATGATGCTGCCGCCGGTTTGCGTGCCGAAAGCAAGCGGAAAGAACCCAGCCGCCACGCCAGCGGCGGAACCGGATGAAGAACCGCCCGGCGTATGGTGCTTATTGGCCGGGTTGGTGGTCGCCCCCGGGTGGCGCGTGGCGAATTCTGTTGTGATGGTCTTGCCAATGATCAGCGCCCCAGCGGCGCGCGCCATGGCAACTGCTGCCGAATCACTCCGCGGCCGATGCCCCGCCCAAATCGGCGAGCCATATTGCGAAGGCATATCGGCGGTATCCAGCACATCCTTCACGCCGAACGGAATGCCCTTTAGCGGCGCTGGCGGCCCGCCCTTGTCCAAGGCTGCTGCCCCGCGCCGCACCAAGGCGGGGTCGAGCCAAGCGAAGGCGCGCACTTCAGGTTCGCGTTCAGCGATGCGCGCTAGGCAAGCCTCGGCAAGGGCAGAGGCGGTCAGGGAGCCAGCGGCGATGCGCCGCGCGGCTTCGGAGGCGGTGAGATCGGCGATATCGGTCATGGTCCAAGAGTGGCGCTTGCCCGGCGCGCGTCAAGCGGGGGGAGGAGCAATTCATGGCTGGCGCGGCGGGCTTGGCCGGTCCAGAAAGGGGTGCATGACAAGCCCGATCAGGGTCATCCCCTCCCCAGATGGGGCGCTGACCTATGCCATCCCCTTCCCGCCCGAGGAAACGCCGGCAGTGACCGCGCGCGACCTGCTGGGCGCCTGGGAAGCGGCGCGCGGTGCGGCGGGGGCCGAGATTTGGGGCAGCCCGCGACGCCTGGTCTTTCGCCGCCCGGATGGGGAAGCCATGGAATTGCTGCTGGCCGATGCCGATGCCGCCTGCTGGGCGGAAGCGGTGGATGCGCGCCATGGGCTTGCCACACCTCAGGGGCTTGCGATTTGCCTCAGGCTTCTGGCGCTGATCGAAGCCATGGGGCGGATTGCGCGCCTCAAGGGGTTTTTCACGCTCCGCGCCGCAGGCGCGGAATTGCACCCAGCCCTGCTGCGTGCCGCCGCCGCCCTGCCGCTGGATGCAGCGGGCCGGTTCGACGAGGCAGGGCTTACCGCGCTATTGTCTCGGACGATTCCGGCGGGAGCCCATTCATGATTCGTCTTGTGCCTTTGCTTCTGATGATCGCGGCCTGCGCGCCGCGTGAAGCGCCGCCCTCATCCCGCGCTGCCGCCGCGGGCGCCACACCGGAATTGCTGCGCATCTGCAGCCAGGAAGCGGAACGGATCGTCAATTACCGCGAACGCGGGCAATTGATGCGCATGGATTCCAGCTTCGGCGAAAGCGACATGAATAATGATGTGCCCAGCGCAAGGCTGCGTACTGAGGCATATCAGCAGCAGACCATGCGCGATGAACTGATCCGCGAATGCGTCCGCAATGCAGGGTCCGGCCCAGCGCCGATTGACGCTTCTGGCCAGCGCCCAGCGCCGCGCGCGCGACGCTGAAGGAAGCCCGCGCGCATGGCGTCCCTTTCCGTTCTGACCCGTGCGCTTTCCCATCGTAACGCCAAGGTTTTTTTCACTGCCTCGCTGATTTCCTGGACCGGGCTTTGGATGCATCGCATCGCCATTTCCTGGTTCGCCTGGGAATTGACCGATAGCGCCTTCTGGGTCGGCATGGTGGCGTTTTGTGATTTGGCCCCCGCTGTGGTTGTCAGCCCCATTGCCGGCGCCATTGCAGATCGCACAGACCGGCTGAAGCTGACCTTCTGGAGCCAGGCGATGATCGGCGTGATGGCGGCTGTCATCGCGCTGCTGGTGGCCATGGATAAGCTTGATATCTACACCTTGCTGGCGCTGGAAGTCTTGAACGGCATTGCATCTTCCTTCGCGCAGCCGGCGCGCCAATCCCTGATGCCCGGCCTTGTGCCGCGCAGTGACCTGACAGCAGCGGTCGGGCTTAATTCGCTTTGCTTCAATGTGGCGCGGTTTGTCGGGCCAGCACTGGCGGGGCCGCTGATTGCGGTGGCCGGCGTTTGGCCCGCCATTGCGGCCAATGCGGTCGCGTATTTCATCGCAACCGCTACCACGCCCTTGCTGAGAGTATCGGCCGAGGAACGGCAGGGGCATGCCAAGACGAAATCCTTATGGGGCGATATGCGTGATGGGCTCAGCTATGTCGCGCAGCATCCTGGGCTTGGGCCGATCCTGACCTATGCGGCGATTGTGGCACTGCTGCTGCGTAGCTTGCCGGAAATCCTGCCGCCCTATGTGGAAAGGCAATTCGGGCTTGGGGCGGAAGCGCTTGCCGTCCTGACGGCAGCTTTTGGTATTGGCGCCTTGATCTCGGGCACGGTGGTCTCGGCGCGCGGCAAGATGCGCGGTACGACAAGGCTTGCGGTTTTTGCCCCCGCAGCGATTTCGCTCGCCATGGTGGGCTTCATTGCCACAAGCTGGTTTCCCTTTGGGGTGCTTTGCGCCGCCATCATGGGGGCGGCCATGTCGGTGCATGGGATTTGCGCGCAAACCCTCGCGCAATCCGCATCAGATCCAGCGATGCGCGGGCGCGTGCTGAGCCTTTGGGGCTTGATCGTGCGCGCCTTTCCTGCGCTCGGCGCCCTGCTGCTGGGCGCCGCCGGCGAGTTTTTCGGCATGACCCTGCCTACCCTGGCAGCGGTGGTGCTCTCGGCCATTGCCATCGCCTGGGGCATTAAACGCCTGCCCGCCATGGCGCGGGTGCTGGAAGGCGAAGGCGCGGGCGATTCCGCAAAGCGATAAACCTAATGAGGCTTGAACATGATTGAAGCGACCATTGTGGGCATGGGGCGCTGGGGCCAGACCCTGGCGGAATGATAAAAAAGACGATTATCGACTAGTCGCCAGCCAAAATAGGCTCTTTTACACACTGGTTCTTGTTATGCAGGGCCATTCAGCATCGGAAAGAGGCCTGTCTGCTTCATGCGGTTGATCAAGGCGGACAAGATCACGAAGCTAGATTGAGACCCCAAATTTCCCACCCCGGCTATATCGCATTGTTTATCGAACCCGACGCGATATATCCGGGGCTGCCTCAGCGATAGGATTATCAGTTTGCATTCAATACATACACAAAAGTCGCGTCGGTGCCGCCGCCAGCTTGGCATGAGCCGTTATAGCCGCTCGGCGCCGTGACCGATCCTGAGTTAGATCCTACGACCGGGTTATCGTAGTTTAAACTGAAGCTCACGCTCCCACTGGCGACATTGACGTTTCCTTCAACGCCGGCCCCATCGCTATGTGCAACGAAAACGTTTGTGGTTGTCGAATGCGGCGCCAAGGTCGGGCTTAGAATGCTCGGCGTATTGCCATGGCTTGCGGAACCTGCGGTGGCAGTTAGGGTCATGCTTGTGTTGTTGATGACAGTTGCCGTTACGCTGGACATGTTGCTCTCCTTAAGAGTCTGATTTTTGTTGGATGAACTGCGCTTACATTTGAAGCATTATGCAACCTGCAGCGTGTAAGTATTGGTGTTGTCATCACCGCTGCCTACAGCGCAACTTCCTGTGTAACTCGGATTGTAACTGGTGACCGAGCCAGAATTGCTACCAACGACTGGGTTATCATAAAAAAGGTTGAAGCTGACGCCACTCCCCTGCGGCCCTGCGGCCACCACATTTCCTTCGACTCCGGCGCCGTCACTATTCGCTACGAACACCGCGGCCGAAGCACCTGGTTGGAGGGTCTGGACGAGGAGATTCGGGTTGGAGCCGTGGCTGACACCACCATTTGAAAATGTTAGCGCCAAACCCGTGTTATTTTGAACGACACCCGTGGTACTGCTCATGGAATGATCCTCCTAAGTTAAAAGTGTTTCCCTTGGGTCGGCCGCCAAAGACGCGTGAGGAGGGCTTTGCACCGCAAATACGCCCTCAGCGTCCCTGCACTGATCCATCCCAACGTGCGGTCACTGAATTTTAAAATTGAAAGCACACCGAACGTTATTTTTAATTTTTCAAAATATTTTTGTTTTGTCAATTATTTTGATTTTGTTATGTTTGGCGTTGCACCCCTCGCCGATTGTGATGAGCAAGGTGGCATCATGACGGCGGCTAATTGGCAGATGATCGCGCAGCCAAGCCGGACGATCCAGGCCCCGATCTTAGGCGGCAGATCGCCTAGAATGTTGAGTGACAATTATTTGAGAGACTTCGTCGGCGTGAGCGTGCATGGATAACATCAAATGTTGCAGGGGCGAAGCAGATGTTGGCAGGCACCAGGTCGCCTAACCTCGATGGTCAGCAAACCCGTCTCAAACATGGCCCTATGGCTGGTCCAGCCTGCGCGACGTTCCAGTCCGACCCGATAGACCAAAGCCCTCATTCCAAAGTCATTTCTGAACCGGTCGTAGCCACTAGCGGGATTTTCGGCATCACCCTTCCACCCCTTGCCGCCATACTACTTTCCATGATTAGCCTTTTTTCTGGCATCAAACGCCTGCCCGCCATGGCGCGGGTGCTGGAAGGCGAAGGCGCGGGCGATTCCGCAAAGCGATAAACCTAATGAGGCTTGAACATGATTGAAGCGGCCATTGTGGGCATGGGGCGCTGGGGCCAGACCCTGGTTGATAGTGTGCAGAACCGGAATGACGCCGGCATTCGCTTCATTGCCGGCAGCACCGGGCGCCCGGAACGCGCCGCCGAATGGGCCGCGCGGCAAGGGGTGAAAATCCTTCCGGACCTCAACGCCATTCTGGCGGAACCGCGCGTGAAAGCTGTTGTCATCGCCTCCCCCCACCAGATGCACGCCGAACAGGTCATCTCGGCGGCGCGCGCGGGCAAGCATGTTTTTGTCGAAAAGCCCTTCACCATGACCAAGGCGAGCGCAGAAGCCGCCGTGGCTGCCTGCCGCAAGGCCGGCGTGGTGATGGCGCTGGGCCATAATCGGCGCTTCCTACCGGCGGTAGCCGAGATGAAGCGCCTGATCGCCGCCGGCGCACTTGGCACGCTTTGCCATGTTGAGGGCCAGTTCAGCGGGCCAAGTGCCATTTCCTTCAAGCCCGGCATGTGGCGTGCGGATCGGCATGAAAGCCCGCTTGGCGGCATGGGCGGCATGGGCATCCATATGATTGACATGATGATCAATCTGGCCGGCCCGATTGCCGAGGTGACGGTACGCTCACTCACGCGTGCCCTGACCAATGGGCTGGATGACACCACGGCAGGGCTGTTTTCCTTCGCCTCCGGCGCCACGGGTTGCTTTGCGACACTGGCGCTGGCGCCGCGCGTCTGGCGCGTGGCACTTTATGGCACGGATGGCGCGCTGGAACTGAACGGGCATGAAAAGCTGAGCTTCACCCCGCGTGAGGGTGAGGGTTGGGTGAAGGAGTTTCCCAAGACCGACATTGAACACGCTGAATTGGCCGCCTTTGCCGCCGCCGTGAATGGTGGCCCGGCCTATCCCCTGCCGGTTGAAGATGCCATCCATGGCGTTGCGGTGTTTGAAGCCATGATCGGCGCCGCGGCATCGGGCAGCACCTATCGCGTGGCGTAAGCCGCGCGGATTTCGCAACAGGTCAATTCTGTTCTAATAGCAGGGCCAGCGCTTGGCGCTGGGCAACATTCGGAAAGGCCGGAAATGAGCAAGATCAATCGTCAAGGATCTAACCAGATCCTTTCATCCTCAGTCGAATATCACAATTTCGTCTTCCTGGCGGGGCTGACCGCTGATGACCTTGCCAAGGACATCAAGGGCCAAACAGCGGAAGTGCTGGCCAAGATTGATGCCGCCCTGGAAGCCAATGGCACGGACAAGACCCGTATGCTCTCCGCCCAGATTTGGCTGAAGGACATCCGCGATCGTGGCGCGATGAATGAACTTTGGACCGCTTGGCTGCCGGCCGGCGGCGCCCCGGCGCGCGCTTGCGTGGAAGCCAATATGGCCGACCCGCGCCATTTGGTGGAAATCATGATCACCGCCTGCCGCTGAGGCAGCGGGCGAACAGGGCGCCGGGACCAAGCCCGGCACCCTGAAGACTTGCATAAAAAGCGCCTGGGCCCTGGGCCGGGCGCTTTTTTTATGCGCGCGCGGCCACCGCCAGGGCTGGTGCCTGGCGCGGCGGGGTTTGATAGCCCCTGGGGCCATAGCCAGGACTGGCTATGCGGGGCAGCGCCGCGGTGGCGATGGTTTCAATAACGCGCGATTGCAACGAAATGGCGCGTTCCAGCAATTTGCGATTCTCACTGCCCAATGCTTCCAATTGCTGCGTCAGGCTGGCGGCCTGCTGCCGAATGGTGCCTTCGGGGCGACCGCCATGCTTGGCCTGGGCAGCATAGGCTTGGGCGAAAGCATCGGTCGCAGCGATTTTGCTTTCAGCCAGTTTGGCGGCAAGCGAAAGATCAAGCTTCGCCAAAGCCTCATTTTCCGCACGCAACGCCTCGGCCAGTCTTTTGCCGGCGATCAATAGCGCATCCATCATGGTTGGGCCTCTCCCATATTGGGGGTTTGTGCTCCGCGGTTGCGGAGCAATTCGCGATAAACGGTATCGGCAATTCCAACGCCGCCTGCGCGCACGGCAGAAGCGGCGAAGGCTTCCACCAACATCGGGCGCCACTGTGCTTCAGCAGCGCCGCCACCGAAGGAGGATTTGGACATATCCACGGTGGCGAACATGGGTTGCAGCAAAAAACCCAAGGCCTGCGCTTCAAAATCTTGCGCGGATTTGCGCATGCTCGCTTCAGTCTGGGCACCGCCAGGCGGCGCGCGCAGCGCACGCGGCGGTGGCGCAGTAAGATTAGTGGCGTCCAACATCAACGGAGCTCCAGATCGGCCTGCAAGGCGCCAGCCGCCTTGATGGCTTGAAGGATGGAAATCAGATCGCGCGGGCCAACACCCAGGCTGTTCAGGCCGCGCACCAATTCCTGCAGCGTGACGGCCTGCGGCAGGATGCCCATGCGACGATCACTTTGATCTTCAATCTCAACGCCTGTGCGCGGCACCACCTGAGTCTGGCCCTGACCAAAGGCATTGGGCTGGCTAACCTGCGGCGTTTCGGTAATGCGGATCGTCAGATTGCCTTGTGCGATGGCAACCGTCGAAACCCGCACCGCATCACCCATCACAATGGTGCCGGTTGCTTCATCAACGATCACGCGCGCGATCTGGTCAGGTTCAACCCGCAGCCTTTCGATATCGGTCAGAAAGGCGATAGGGTCGCGCCCATTCAAGGCCACCGAAACCGTGCGAGGATCCGTCGCCACCGCAACATTGGTGCGCGTCGCACGATTGATTTCAGCAGCAATGCGCCGCGCCGTTGTCAGGTCTGGGTTACGTAGCGCCAGGCGCACACGGTCACGATTGGCCAAGGTGAAGGGCACTTCGCGTTCCACAATGGCGCCATTGGAAATGCGGCCCGCGGTTGGCACGCCGCGGGTGACTGAAGCGGCGGCGCCACGTGCGGAAATGGCGCCAGTAGCTAAAGCGCCCTGCGCCACGGCATATACTTCCCCATCCGCGCCGAGTAACGGAGTGACCAACAGCGTGCCGCCAGTCAGATTGGTGGCATCGCCAAGGGCGGAAACCGCCACATCAATTCGGCTGCCCGGCCGCGCGAAGGCCGGCAAATTTGCCGTCACCATCACGGCAGCGACATTTTTGGTATCCAATTGGCGTTCGAAATCGCGGGTATTGACGCCCAGGCGTTCCAGCATCCCGACCAGGGATTGGCGGGTGAAGACCGCGCTTTTCAGCCTATCGCCCGTGCCATTCAAACCAATGACCAAGCCATAACCAACAAGCTGATTGTCGCGCACGCCCTCCATATCCACTATATCCTTGATACGGATTTGGGCTGCGGCGGGCGGCGCAATAAAACAGACCGCCAATACCAGGGCGGTAAGGATTTTCACGAAGGCTTGCGCTATAAGGACCAAGTTTGGGCTCCGTTGGTCGTCCCAGTTGCGGACGGCATGATGCGAATTTCCAAGCGCAAGGTCCGTGCCAAGTTCTTGCCGTCCTTGAACTATTGCGAATCGGCAAAACTTGCCGGATCTCGGTTGAGCCTGCCGAGGCAGGGGGAAGAGGAGTTCACATGGTGGTCATTCGGGGCGTGACTGGCGGCACAAATATGCCGGGTGCGCGCTCAACGCGGGGTACCTCGGGCGGCTTCCGGGTGGGGGGCGGCACGGATGACACGCGTGAGGCAAATGCCACTTCAGGCGTGGCCGGCGCCTCGGCCATTGGGCTTCTGGCGGTGCAGGAATTGGGCCCAGCCAGCGAACGCGATGCGCGCGCCTTTCGGCGTGGCGAGGAAATGCTTCAGGAATTGAAGGCTTTGCAATTGGAATTGCTGGAAGGCCGGGCAGATCCGGGGCGGCTTGAGCAACTCTCGCGCCTGACCGAGGGTGAAAAACCAGCCGATCCCATCCTGGCAGAAGCGCTTGAAGCGGTGGTCCTGCGCGCACGGCTTGAACTGGCCAAGCGGGGTATTGGCGGCTGAAATCAGCCTTTGTCAGATATTTGTCTCAAAACGCCCCCTTGGCGGCGCCGTGTAACTCGTTATAGAAGCCCCCATCCCGTCGAGTCAGGTTTCAGTAAGAAACCACCTCGGTACGGGCGCAAGGCGGGGGAAGAAGAAGATATGTTGGTGACATTGCCGCCCGATTACCGACCCTCGGATTCCGAGGAGTTTATGAATGCCCTCCAGCTTGAATATTTTCGGCAAAAATTGCTCAGATGGCGGCAGGATTTGTTGCGCGAAGCGGGTGAGACGCTTTCGTCCCTTTCCGAAGGCGGCATAGCGGAAGCTGACCTTGCGGACCGCGCCTCGGTCGAGACGGACCGGGCGCTGGAACTCCGTACCCGGGACCGGGCGCGCAAATTGATCAACAAAATTGATCAGGCGCTGGAACGCATTGAATACGGCACCTATGGCTATTGCGAAGAAAGCGGGGAGCCGATTTCGCTGCGCCGTCTGGAAGCGCGGCCCATCGCCACCATGACGATCGAGGCGCAGGAACGCCATGAACGCATGGAACGCGTGCATCGCGACGATTGAAGGTTTTGGGCCAGGCGTCGCCTAGCCTATAGAAACCCAACCGGGTCCACATCCACCTGCACCCGGACATTGCCGGGCACATCAACCTTCGCCAGCCATTCATCCAAAAGCCGCTGCACGCCGATATCGCGCCGTGCCTTGAGCAATAGGCGCCGACGATGCCGCCCACGCAGTAAAGCGAGCGGCGCTGGCGCGGGGCCCAATACCTCCACCCCCTCACCCGCCGGCGCGGCGCGGCCGAAATCCCGCGCCACGCGATCAGCCGCGGTTTGATCGGGGGAGCTGATGATCAACGCCACCAAGCGGCCAAAGGGTGGCCAGGAACCGGGCCGGCGCGCTGCGGCTTCGGCGGCCATGAACCCCTCATATTCGCCAGACATCAGCGCCTGCATCACCGGGTGATCCGGGGCGAAGCTTTGCAGCAATACCCGCCCAGGATGTTCCGCCCGGCCCGCGCGGCCGGCGACCTGATGGAGCAATTGCACGGTGCGTTCAGCGGCGCGCAAATCACCGCCCGCCAGGCCAAGATCAGCATCCACCACGCCAACCAGGGTCAAAAACGGGAAATGCCAGCCCTTGGCGACGATTTGCGTGCCGATGATCAGATCAACCTCGCGCCTTTCAATCGCCTCGGCGGCGGCAGCGGCGGCGGCGGGGCCGGGTAGAGTATCGGATGCCATCACCAAGCGGCGCGCATCAGGGAAAAGCGCAGCGGCTTCTTCCAAAACGCGCTCCACCCCTGGGCCGATGGGCACCGTGCTATGCGGCGCGGCGCAGCTTGGGCAATGGCTGGGCGGTGCTTCAACATGGCCGCAATGGTGGCATTGCAGCCGCCGCGCGGCGCGGTGTTCCACCAGCCAGGCCGTGCAATTCGGGCAGCGCAGCCGATGCCCGCAGGCGCGGCATAGCGTAAGCGGCGCATAGCCGCGCCGGTTCAGGAACAGCATTGCCTGTTCGCCGCGCGCCAGGGTTTCCTCCACGGCGGTGACCAAGGCGGGGCTCAAGAAGCGCCCGCGCGGCGGGGTTTCGCGCCTGAGGTCAATCAAGCCAATCTGCGGCATCACTGCGCCGCCATGGCGCGCCGCCAAATGGCATTCCGCGTAACGCCCGGCGCGCGCATTCGTGAGGGTTTCAAGCGAAGGTGTCGCACTCACCAACACACAAGCGGCATCTGAAAGCCGCGCCCGCACCACCGCCATATCGCGCGCGTGATAGATCACGCCTTCTTCCTGCTTGAAAGCGGTTTCGTGTTCCTCATCCACCACAATCAGGCCGAGATCGGGAAAGGGCAGAAACAGCGCCGAACGCGCGCCCACCAGCACTGTCGCGCGGCCTTCCGCCACCGCACGCCATGTGATGCGGCGCGTGCGGGGTGAAAGTTCTGAATGCCACAGCGCGGGATCAGTGCCGAAGCGGGCGCGAAAGCGATCGAGCCATTGCGCAGAAAGCGCGATTTCGGGCAGCAGCACCAAGGCCTGCCGCCCCGCCTGCAAAGCTGCGGCGATGGCTTCGAAATAGACCTCGGTCTTGCCGGAACCCGTCACACCCGACAGCAAGATGGTGCCATAGGCGTTGCGCGCCACGGCAGCACGCAAAAGCGCGGCGGCATCAGCCTGGTCCTGATCCAGAACCGGGCCGGGGCAGGCGAGATCGGGCGGGCGGAAATCCTCAAGCGGAGGCAATAGGCCCGGTACCAGCAGCCCGGCATCGGCCATGCCGCGCAGCACCGCCGGGGCAACCCCGGCCTCACGCGCCAGATCATCGGGGGCGCGCACCTCCCCGGCTGTAAGGGCGGCCAAAACGCGCTGGCGGGAAGGCGTCAGGCGCGGCGCTTCAGGCAAGGGTTCGGCGCGGCACCAGCCGGCGCGATGGGGCTGCGCTTCCAAGGCGGCGGGCACGCTCATGGCCATGCGCAGCACGGCGCCGCGTGGGGAAAGCGTATAGGCCGCGACCCAATCCACGAAGCGGCGCAGCTTTTCCGGCATGGGGGGCGCATCCAACACGGCAGCGATGGGGCGCAGCCGATGTTCCGGCAGGTCCGAATCGGGTGCCTCATCCCAGACCACGCCAATCACCTGCCGCCCGCCCAGTGGCACCGCGACAAAACTGCCGGGCGGCGGTGGCACACCCTCCGTGCGGTAATCATAGGCATCGGCCAAGGGCAGCGGCAGCAGCACGCGCAACCGCACGACCGGCGCGGAAGAATTTGTAACTTCGAACAAGGATTGCTTTCGCGAAGGGGCCGGCATGGGCTATCTTGCTAACCGGTGCTTGGCTGCGGGCTTGCGCTCAGGCCCGCGCGGGGCCATTCCCCGCTGCATCCCAGGCAAAGCCGCCGGGTTCGTTCTTCGCAATACAGGACCGACATTCATGAAGTTCTTTGTTGATACCGCCGAAGTTGCCGAAATCCGCGCGCTCACGGAATTGGGCATGGTGGATGGGGTGACCACCAACCCATCGCTTATTGCCAAATCTGGCCGCGATATGAAGCAGGTGATTGCGGAAATCTGCGCCATTACCCCGGGGCCCGTCAGCGCGGAAGTGACGGCCACGGATGCCGCCGGCATGCTGGCCGAAGGGCGCTTCCTGCGCGGCATTGCGCCCAATGTTGCCGTGAAGGTGCCGCTTACGGAAGCGGGGCTGATTGCCTGCCGCACGCTGGCTTCCGAAGGCACTTTGGTGAATGTCACGCTGTGCTTTTCATCTGCCCAGGCGCTGCTAGCCGCCAAGGCGGGCGCGGCCTTCATCTCCCCCTTTGTGGGGCGGCTGGATGATATTGCGACCGATGGCATGCGGCTGATTGCGGACATCGTGCAGATATACCGCAATTACCCCGCAATCCGCACGGAGGTATTGGTGGCTTCCATCCGCCACCCGATCCATCTGGTGGAAAGCGCCAAGATGGGCGCGCATGTGGCGACCCTGCCGCCCGCCGTGATCCGCCAATTATTGAAGCATCCGCTGACCGATAAGGGGCTGGAGGCATTCCTGGCGGATTGGAAAAAGACAGGACAAAGCATCCTGTGAACAACCCTTCCTCAGACGGGAAGGCCCCGACCGGGCCCTCGGCTGAGGAGGTGGAAGAATTCTTGCGCGCCCATCCGGATTTTCTGGCCTCAAGGCCCGAGCTTTACCGCGCCTTGGCACCACCGCGCCGCGTGCATGGCGATGGGCTGACTGACCATATGGCGGCGATGCTGGGCGCGGAACGCGAACGCGCATCCGCCCTTGATGCGGAATTACGCCTGGCGCTGGATGCGGAACGCGCGGGGCTTGGGCTGGTATCACGCGTCAGGCTGGCGGTGCTGGCGCTGATGCGTTCAGATGACGCGCCGGAGACTGTGGTGCAGGAATGGCCCAATCTGCTTGGGCTTGAAAGCTGCACGCTTTGCACCGAACCGCCGGAAAACCCAGGCCAGCTTTGGATGCGCCCAGAACAGCGGCCGCTGCCGCGCGGTATGGTGGAACGCCTGCTGGCGCGCGGGCGCGATGTGCTGGTGCGTGACAAGCCAGAGGAAACCGAAGCGCTACATGGCGAGGCAGCAGCGCTGATTACGCGCGATGCGCTGGTGCGCGTTGTAGTGGCGGGGCAACCACCCATGCTGCTGGCGCTTGGCGCACGCGATGCCAATGCCCTGCCCGCGCGCCATGGTACGGAACCCTTGGTGTTTCTGGGCCGCGCCGTGGCGGCGGCGATCGCGAGATAACTTGTATGGTCGCATTTTCCGAGCCGCCAAGTGTTACCACTTGGCTTGAAAATGCTCCGCGTTCAGTCGCATTTTCCGAGCCGCCAAGTGTTACCACTTGGCTTGAAAATGCTCCGCGTTCAGTCGCATTTTCCGAGCCGCCAAG
>CAIMVB010000325.1 GCA_903844785.1 uncultured Rhodospirillales bacterium
GCAAGCGCCATGGCTGACAGGGCCGCGCGCGGGCAAGCGCATCTTTGGGTGGTGCAGCGCATCACCGCCATGATCCTGGCGCTTGCGGTACTGGTGCATCTGATCACGATCATCACCGCCGTGCGGGGCGGGCTTTCCGCGCGGGAGATTCTGGCACGCACCCAGGGTTCTGAAGCCTGGCTTGGCTTTTATGTGGTGTTTGCACTCGCCGCCGGGCTGCATGGCGCGATTGGGCTGCGCAATATCGCCGCCGAGACCCTGGGCTGGCGCGGGCGGGGCCTTGATTTCTGCTGGCTTGGGATTGGGCTGCTGACGGCTGCTTTCGGCATCCGCGCGGCTTGGGGGCTTTACGCTTGATGGATTTCCGCGCGCGTTCCCACCCAAGCTGGATTGGTTTTGCGGTGCATCGGGTATCGGGACTTTTGTTGGCGCTTTTCCTGCCGCTGCATTTCTGGGCGCTCGGCAGCGCCATTCAGGGGGAAGCGCGGCTGGATGGCTTTTTGCGCTGGGCGGAAAACCCGTTGGTGAAGGCTGCCGAGACAGGTTTGGTCATTCTGCTGGCCGCGCATCTGGCAGGTGGGTTGCGCGTGATGGCGTTGGAGTTTTTGGGCTGGGGGCGCGCGCAGAAGGATTTGGTGGCGGCCTCTTTCGGGCTTTCCCTGTTGATCGGATTGGTTTTCCTTCTCAATGTCTTTTGATCTTCTGGCGCTGCTGGGCGGCTGCTTCATCGCGGCGTTCTGCTCGGGCCTAGCGGGCTTTGCCTTCAATCTGGTGGCGGCGGGCATCCTGTATCATTGGGTCACCCCGCAGGAGATCGCGCCCGTTCTGGTGCTGGGATCGCTGCTGATTCAAAGCGTGACCTTGCGCGTGGTTTGGCCTTCCATCCGTTGGCCGGTGCTGAAGCCCTATGTCTTTGCAGGCGTTCTGGGCACACCCTTCGGTATTTGGGCCTTGAGCGTGGTGGAAGCGCGCGTGATTGTGGCCGGTATTGGCATTTTGCTGGTGGGTTATGCTGGTTTCATGCTGGCGCGGATCGCCTTGCGGCTTTCACCGCCAAAGCTTTCAGCCGGGCCGCGCGCCGATGCGGTGGTGGGGTTTTTCGCGGGTGCCTTGGGCGGCATTGGCGGGTTTTCCGGCGCGCTGCCTTCCATGTGGACGGATGTGAAGGGGCTGCGCAAAGACGAAGCCCGCGCGATTTTCCAGCCCTTCATTGTGGTGATGCAGATTATCGCGGCTGCTGGTTTGGCCTATGCCGGGTTTTTCACCCTGGAAACCGGGAAGACGCTGCTGATCGCCCTGCCTGCGCTGGCCCTTGGCACTTGGCTTGGCATGCGCGCCTATCGGGTGATCCCGGCTGAGGGGTTTCGGCTGGTGCTTTTGGGGTTGTTGTTTCTCTCGGGCCTTTCGCTGGTGGTTTGAAACGCTTTCATCCGGCTTCCGCTTGTGGGAAACTAAAGCGAAAGAAGGGGATGCTTGCATGAGCCTGATGTCCAAGACCGAAATCGCGCCATTGGTCGTTTTGCCGGAGGCGATCGAGGAAGCGGCCAAGCTGCTGTACATTCGCGCCTGCAAAATCCTGCCCGATGACATCAAGGCCGGCTTCACGCGGCTGGATGCCTCTGAGACCGATGCGACGGCGAAAACCATCCTGGCCACGATGATTGAAAATATCGGCGTGGCGGAGCGGATGGATAATCTGCTGTGCCAGGATACTGGCATTCCTATTTTCAATCTGCTGATCGGGCGCAATGTTGCGGTGGATGGTTTCGCGCTGAAGGAAGCCATTGCCCGCGGCACGGCGCGCGCGACGCGCGAACACCCGCTCAGGTCTTCCGTGGTGCATCCGATTACGCGGAAGAATGAACATACCTCCTGCGGGGAGCGTGTGCCGGTGATCAATATTGATTTCACCGATGCGGACCGCGAATTGCGGCTAGAGATGATTCCGAAGGGATCGGGCTCAGAAAACGGGTCCTTTCTGCAAATGTTGATCCCGGCCGATGGGCTTTCCGCCGTGAAGCGCTTTGTGGTGGACCGTGTGATTCAGGCCGGCGGCAAGGTCTGCCCGCCCACTATTGTGGGGGTTGGTGTTGGTGGCACTTCCGATTTGTGCATGCATTTGGCGAAGATTGCGGCAACGCGTCCGCTGGGGTCTCGTTGCACGGATGCGGAGGGCGCCAAGCTGGAAGCCGAGCTTTCGGAAGCAGTGAATGCGCTTGGCATTGGCCCGCAGGGGCTGGGGGGAGATTCCACATCCTTCGCCGTGCATGTGGAAACGGCAGCGACGCACATCACCATGAACCCCGTGGCGGTGAATATCCAATGCCATAGCGCGCGCCGCGCGAGTGCGACCTTCACCCCTGCCGGCATCAGCATCGGCTTCTGAGGCATGGCGCCGTCAGGGCGCTGATTATTGCGGGAGAATATTCATGGCCCATCACATTCTGCCCATGCCGATTACGGAAGACCAGGTGCGCGCCTTGTGCGTGGGCGATACGGTGACGCTGGAAGAAACGCTTTATGGCATCAGGGATGCCACGCAGATCCATATGTTTGATCATGGCCGGCGCACGAAGTTCAATCTGCAAGGCCATGCCGTGATCCATACCGCGCCAAATCTCCGCAAGGTGGAACGCGTTGGCAATAATCATTCAGGTTATGAGGCAGTGTGTGTTGGCACCACCACATCAGACCGGATGGAGCGCTTCACCCGCCCGCTGATGGAACGTGAAGGTGTGCGGATCATCATCGGCAAAGGCGGTTTGCGTGATGGGTCCTTGCAAGCTTTCCGGGATTTGGGCGGCGCCTATTTGGCCGTGGTGGGCGGCGCGGCAGCTTTGGAGACCACCTGGATTGAGGCGGTGGAGGATGTGGATATGGATGATCTCAATCCTGAGAGCCTCTACAAATTCCGCATCAAGGGTTTCGGGCCTTTATTGGTAGCGATGGATAGCCATGGCGGCAGTCTTTTCGCCAAGGTGAATGATGAAGCGGCGCGCCGGCGCCAGGCAGTGCTTGAAAAGCTGGGGGCGGCGTGATGCCAGCCCAGATCACGCGGCGCAGCACGGATATTCTGGTGCTGGGCGCGGGTGGCGCGGGGTTGCTCGCCGCCCTGCATGCCAAGGCTGGCAATCCAGCGCTTGAAGTGACCATTGCGGTCAAGGGCCTGCTTGGCAAATGCGGCTGCACGCGCATGGTCCAGGGCGGCTATAATGTCGCGATTGCCGAGGGTGATTCCGCCGAACGCCATTTCATGGACACGCTTGATGGCGGCAAATGGCTGAATGATCAGGATTTGGCCTGGACCCTGGTGGTGGGCGCGCAGCGGCGCATTCGTGAATTGGAAAATCGCTGGGGCTGTTTTTTTGATCGCAATGCCGATGGCACCATCCACCAAAAAGCCTTTGCTGGGCAGACTTTTGATCGCACGGTGCATAAGGGCGATTTGACGGGGATTGAAATTGTCAATCGCCTGGCAGAACAGGTTTGGGCGCGCGGCATTCAGCGCTTGGAAGAACATCGCGCGGTGGCGCTGATCCCAAGCGCGGATGGCGCGCGGCTTGCTGGCGTGCTGCTGATTGATATGCGGAGTGGTGGCCTGGTGTTTGTGCAGGCCAAGGCGGTGATGCTCGGCACCGGTGGCGGGCCCACCATGTATAAATACCATACGCCATCGGGGGATAAATCCTGCGATGGGATGGCGATGGCGCTGCGCGCTGGCTTGCCGCTGCGCGATATGGAAATGGTGCAATTCCACCCGACCGGCGTGCTTGCCGGCCCCGGCACGCGCATGACGGGCACTATCATTGAAGAAGGCTTGCGCGGCGCGGGTGGTTATTTGCTGGGGGGCGATGGCAAGCGCTTCATGGCAAAATACGACAAGCGCGCCGAACGTGCCACGCGTGATATCGTCAGCCGTTCCATGGAACGCGAGATTCTGGCCGGCAATGTGAATGATGCGGGCGGGCTTTGGATTGAAATGGGGCATCTGGGGCCCGATCGTGTGCGGCGCGAATTCAAGGGCATGGTGGAACGCTGCGCCGATATGGGTTTTGACTTGGCGGCAGGGCGCGTGCCGGTGGTGCCGACCGCGCATTACATGATGGGCGGGCTGGTGTTTCGCCCGGATGGCAGCACCGCCTTGCCGGGGCTTTTCGCCGCTGGTGAGGATACGGGCGGCGTGCATGGCGCCAATCGCCTCGGCGGCAATGGTGTTGCCAATTCCACGGTATTTGGCGGCATTGCCGGCGATACCATGGCGGCCTGGGTGCCGCGTGAAGGTGCCTTGGTGGAACCTGATGGCGCCGCTCTTGATGCCGCCATCGCCGCGTTGGAGGCGCCCTTTGCGCGCCCCGCGCGTAACCTCTCGCCGCTGCGCGATGCCTTGCAAGAAATGATGTGGGACAAGGCCGGCATTCTGCGCGACGCTGCTGGGCTTGCTGATGCCGCGAGTGGCTTGGATGCTTTGGAAGCCGAATTGGATAGCTCCGGCGTTGATGGCACCAATCGTGCCTTCAATATGACCTGGCATGACTGGCTCAATCTGAAATCGCTTTTGCTGGTGAGCCGCGCGATTGTCGTGGCGTCCCAGGCGCGCGAGGAATCGCGCGGCGCGCATTGGCGAGAGGATTTCCCCGAAACGCGCGATGATTCGGCGGGTTTGGCGGCAACATCTGTGCGGCTGGAAGCGGGGCGCGTGGCGCTGGATTGGCAGCCTGTTGCCTTCTCCCGCCTGAAGCCGGGCGAAAGCCTGCTGACACCAGTTGCGGCGGAGTAGCGCAATGACACAGAATTTTCCAAGCTTTGCCGAAGCGCTGCGCGTGTGGCTGCGCATCGGTTTGCTGTCCTTCGGCGGGCCTGCCGCGCAGATTGCCGTGATGCACCGTGAAGTGGTTGAACAACGCCATTGGGTATCCGATGCGCGTTTTCTGCATGCGCTGAATTTCTGCATGTTGCTGCCGGGGCCAGAGGCGCAGCAATTGGCGACCTATCTTGGCTGGCTGATGCATGGTGTGCGCGGTGGCCTGGTGGCGGGTTTGCTGTTTATCCTGCCCGGTGCGGTGGTGATGCTGGCGCTTTCCATCACCTACGCGACACTTGGCGATGTACCGATTGTGGCCGCGCTTTTCTTTGGCTTGAAATGCGCGGTGCTGGTGCTGGTGGTGGAAGCGCTACTGCGTGTGGCGAAACGCGCGCTGAAAGGGCCTGTGCCTGTTGCACTTGCCGTCGCGGCGTTCGCGGCACTTGCGCTGTTCAATGTGCCATTTCCTTTGGTGGTGCTGGCCGCCTTGTCGATTGGTTTTGCGCTGCCACATGCCTTCAGCGGCGCCGGGCATGGCGCGGCCAAGGATGGGCCCCCTGCGCTTTTGGATGCCGCCATCGCCGCCGATCCGCAGCGCATACCGCGTATGGCAGGTGCGGCGCGGCGCGCGGGCTTATTAGCGCTGGCGCTGTGGCTTTGGCCTGTGGTGCTGCTGATGGGGTCTGGCGTTTTTGGCGATATCGCCTGGTTTTTCTCCAAGCTTGCGGTGGTGACTTTCGGCGGCGCCTATGCGGTGCTGGCTTATGCCGCGCAGGAAGC
>CAIMVB010000326.1 GCA_903844785.1 uncultured Rhodospirillales bacterium
GCTTCACGCCTTCTTTGCCCTCGTATTCATTAGCGACCTTAAGATTGTTCAAAAAAAGATCTTAAAGGCCTCAACTGAAAGGAAGTATGTGATCCGGCGGATTCTTACTGCCCTCGGCGTTGCAAGGTCCGTGATCCGCATTTCGAGATTGACCTGATTGGAGCGGCAGAGCTGGTAATGAATGGTTTACCTGCAGATCGGGAACGCATAAGAAGCCCGCAGTTCCGCGACACCCTGGCTACCCAGCTTATGGCCAACCAGCTCACGGGACATGATCAGGCATTACAATTTTCGTTTAATTTCATTCTATAGCATCTCTTTGGTGAGGCTGACGCTCGCTACCAGGCGCTTGAGCTGGATATTGTCTTCCTCGAGCTGACAGAGCCACTTCATCGCCGGTGGCGTCAAACCGAAATACTTGCTGCGCCATCGGTGTCACGTCAGGATCAAATAGCCGGCTTGCGGCAAACTTCCTTCACCGTGGTCCCGTCCTCCACCTACTTCAATATGAATGCAATCTGCCACTCACAGAATCTGGCCTTCTTTATCCCCAAACTGGATCGTTCGGCGCGCACCAAACAGAACTGAAAATTTCTCAAAAAATGGACCAATTTGTCGGGATCAGGTCACGCTCTTTATTCATGCCGCCAAGCGTTTAGGGAGCCAAGGGGAAACCGGGCCTTGCGGATGCGGCTCCACGTCACGCCCCGCCGAATTATATGGGCTGGGGTTCCGACGGATATTGTATGGCTTTCGGTGATATCTTTAAAAACAGAAGCGCCCGCGCCAATGATGCAGTCGTCAGCAATGGTGACGCCCTTGGAAATCAGGACATTTGCGGCGATCCATACATGATCTCCAATTGTGACGGAGCCGGGGCTGTTTAGCCGTTCGCCAGTTTCCAAACTCACGACGGAATGGGCATCCGTGGTGCGGATCTCAATGCCCCGTGAAAACATGCAATGCCTGCCTATGCGGATGTCACAGCCTTCTTGGGCAAGTAAATAGCAATTAGTAAAAGTCGTAAAATCGCCAATTTTGATAGTCTGCCCTTCGCCTTTAACAAGAATATGTCCGCGAATTTTACAGTTTTTTCCGACTAAAACACGATTATTTTTGCCGAAAATATTGATTAGAATCTCGTTAGACGTGCTGTTTTTTCCAAACGACACGGCATTATGATCACCTTTGATACGAATAACGGTCTTGCTGTACTTTGAGCCCAGGAAAGTTGTGCAATTTCCTTCGCCGGTTATCTGCAAATTTGGTTCCATTTTTTTACCTGGCAACTTCAACAAAACTGCATCCACACTTGGCATCCATTTTAGGCGCCCACCAACCCACGCTTGCGCAGCAGCGCATCCACCTGCGGCGGGCGGCCGCGGAAGGCGGTGTAAAGCGTCATTGGGTCTTCGGTATCACCCGCTTCAAAAATGCTTTTCAGCCCAGCGGCCAGCGCGGGCTCAAAGGGATTGCCGGCTTCCTCGAAAGCCTCAAAACTATCGGCGTCCAGCACTTCGGCCCACAGATAGAAGTAATAGCCTGCCGCATAGCCATCGCCCGAAAATAAATGGCCGAAATGAATTGGGCGATGGCGCAGCGCCATGCCTTCCGGCATGCCGATTTCGGCCAGGAAGGCCGCTTCAAATTCTTCCAGGGCCAAATCCTCCGGCGTTTCATGCCGATGCAGCGCCAGATCAATCAGCGCGCAAGATAGGTATTCCACCATTGCAAAACCCTGCCCATCATTGCGTGCGGCCAGCACACGGCCAAGCAAGGCTTCATCCAGTGCCGCGCCGGTTTCGTGATGGCGCGCATGGGTTTGCAGGGTCTCTGGCAGGCTCAACCAGTTTTCCATGACCTGGGAAGGGAATTCGACAAAATCTCCCAACACCGCCGTGCCGGATTGCGATGGGTAGCGCGCGCGGCTCATCAGCCCATGCAGCGCATGGCCAAATTCATGGAACAGCGTGCGCGCCTCATCAAAGGAAAGCAGGGTTGGTGTGGCGCGGGCCAGGTTGTTGTTATTGATGATGATGGGCGCGGTGCCTTCGCCCAGCCCATCGGCCACGCGAAAACTGCTCATCCAGGCGCCGGAGCGTTTGCCGGGGCGGGCATAATTATCAAGCAGCAAAAGCCCAACATGGCGTCCGGCCTGATCCAGGGCTTCAAAGCCGCGCAGATCGGCGTGGTAGCGCGGAATATCGGCGCGTTCTTCGAAGCTCAGGCCGAAAAGCCGCCCAGCCGTATCAAAAACCGCGCGCAACATGGCTTCCAATTCGAAATGCGGCTTCAACGCGGCGCCATCGAAATTATGCTTGGCCTGACGGGCCTTTTCCGCCCAATGGCGCCAATCCCAGGGCTCGATCGGGCCATGATGGCCGGCGGTGCGGGCAAAGGCTTCAAGTTCAGCCTTCTCAACCACGATGCGCCGCTTGGCGGGTTCCCAACAGGCGCGCAGCAATGCCTCAGCCGCTTCCGGTGAGCCCGCCATGGTATCGCGTAGGCGGAAGGCAGCGAAATCGGCTTCCCCCAGCAATTGCGCGCGTTCACGCCTGAGCGTGAGTATTTCGCGGATCAACGGCGCATTCTCCCGCCCCGGTGTCAGCGCGCCGCGCGCCGCAAAAGCGCGCCAGAGTTTCTCGCGCAAATCGCGCCGGGCGGAGAAGGTCAGGAAGGGCTCGGCTGAAGAACGCGAAAGGGTGAAAACAAGGCCATCCACCCCCTGCGCCATGGCCGCTTCGCGTGCGGCTTCGCGGGCAAAAGCGGGCAGGCCATCCAAATCGGCTTCAGTCAGTACCAGACGCCAATCATTTTCATCAGCTAATACATTCTGGCCGAAGGCGGTGTGCAGCGTGGCAAGGCGTGTGGAGATTTCCCCAAGCCGAGTGCGCGCTTTTTCATCCAGCCCCGCGCCGGCGCGGGTCAGGCGCAGATAAAGCCGTTCCAGCAAGCGGCGTTGATCGGGCGCCAGTGCCAGCGCGTCCCGCCGTTCATGCAACGCTGAAACGCGCTGGAAGATGGCGGGATCAAGCGCAATGGCCGTGCGATGCGCCGCCAGTTTGGGCGCGATATCGCGTTCCACCTTCTGGAGTGCTTCGGTCGCGTGGCTCGCCGCCAGGTTGAAAAAGGTAGCGCTGATGCGGCGGAGCAGACCACCCGCACCTTCCAGGGCTTCAATGGTATTGGCGAAGCTTGGTGTCGCCGGGATGGCGCCAATCGCAGCGATTTCAGCCCGATGCGCCGCCATGGCGGCTTCAAAGGCGTGCGGGAAATGGGCGGGCTCAATCGCCGCGAAGGGCGGCAGGCCGAAGGGCGTGGTCCAAGGGGTGAGCAGCGGGTTTTCGTTCATGGTCCAAGTTTGCGGCGGCGCGGCGGCGCCGTCGAGGCCTTTTGGCTATTTTCCCAAACCGGGGCTTCGGTTAGAAGGCGAGGGTGAAGACGTAAACATGCAGCAAGCCGGGCGCGCTGAGTGTGCCGGCCTGAACAGGGAGAAAAACAATATGTTGCAACGGCGTACAGCTTTGGGCTTGGCTTTGGCGGCTGGGCTTGCCCCGAATGTGGCGCGTGCCCAAGGCGCTTGGCGCCCGACACGCCCGGTGCGGCTGGTTGTGCCTTTTGCCCCTGGCGGTTCCAATGACATTGTCGGGCGCATCATCGCTGAAGCGGCGGGCAATATTCTGGGCCAGCCCGTGGTGGTGGAAAACCGTGCCGGCGCAGGCAGCGTGATTGGCGCAGAAAATGTCGCGCGGTCCCCCGCTGATGGTTATTCCGTGCTGATCAATAGCGCCCATGCCTCCGTACCGGCGCTGGTGGCGCGTGTGCCCTATGACACGGTCAATGATTTTGTGGGCATCGCGGTTGCTGGTTTCTCGCCGCATGTGTTGGTGGCCAATCCGCGCGCGCCCGTCACGAATGCTGCCGAATTGATTGCGCTGCTGCGCGCCAATCCCGGTAAGTTTAATTTTGCTTCGGCTGGTATCGGTAGCGGTGTGCATCTGGCCGGCGAGATTTTCCGTGGCATCAGCGCCGCGCAGTTTGAGATGGTGCATTACCGCGGCGGCGGGCCCGGTGTGGCAGCGCTGGTGAGCGGTGAGGCGCAATTTGGCACGCCCACAATGGCGTCCTCCCTCGGTCAAATCCGCGGTGGAGCGATCCGCGCCCTGGCCGTTGCGTCAAGCCAGCGCAGCCCGGCCTTGCCGGATGTGCCAAGCGCGACCGAAGCCGGCATTCCTGGCTTCATTTTTGAAGAATTCTTCCCTGTGCTTGCTCCGGCGGGTACACCGCCAGCAGCAGTTGCGGCTTTGGGCGCGGCCTTCCGCACTGCCATTCAGCAAAGCGCGCCGCGCTTAAATGAATTGGCCGGCGTGGTGCCGCGTCCGGGCTATGACACGCCTGATCAGGTAATGAATGTGGTGCGCGAAGGGGTGAAAACCTACACGGATGTGTTGCGCGCTGCAGGCGTGAAGCCGGAATAATCAGGCTTGCCAGGATGGGGCGCGCCCTGCCTTGGGGCGTGCCTTTTGCTTTTACGGCTGAGCCTTTCGGGTTCAGCAATGATTAATGCAGCGCGCCGCTGCGAAGTTTAGGAAACATCACCATGCCGGAAGCTTTTATCTGCGCCGCCTTGCGCACCCCGATTGGTCGCTTCGGCGGCAGCCTTTCTTCCGTGCGTACGGATGATCTGGGCGCCGTGCCGCTGAAGGCGCTGATGGAACGCAACCCCTCGGTTGATTGGGAAGCGGTGGATGATGTGATCTTCGGCTGCGCCAACCAGGCGGGCGAAGATAACCGCAATGTTGCGCGCATGGCGCTGCTGTTGGCGGGCCTGCCGCAAGCCATCCCCGGCAGTACGGTGAACCGGCTTTGCGGTTCTGGCATGGATGCGGTGGGTATTGCCGCACGCGCCATTCGCGCCGGCGAGGCTGAATTGATGATTGCGGGCGGTGTTGAAAGCATGTCCCGCGCGCCTTTCGTGATGCCCAAGGCCGACAGTGCCTTTTCCCGCAGCGCCGCGATTTACGACACCACCATTGGCTGGCGCTTCGTGAACCCCGCCA
>CAIMVB010000327.1 GCA_903844785.1 uncultured Rhodospirillales bacterium
GCGCCTTCCGTATCAACCTTCAGCATATCAAAACCCGGCACACCGATCCGCGCCGCGACATCATCAGCGAATTGTCCTGCATGCAGAAGCTCAACATCAACTAAATCATTTTGGATGCCTGCATGTGGTAGCGCATAAAGCGTACTGATCACGGAAATTGAGGAGGATTTAAATGGGGCCGTTCCATTCCGATCAAGCAATGCCACGTTATGGGCAGTACAGTTTCCCATACGTTTCGCGTTTTCCTCAATGATCGGAAAAGTTGCGGGATCGGGCTCTACGGCCACAATCTTGGCCTGCGGAAAAAGCAACCGAAAATACCCGGCTGTGATGCCCTGATTAGCGCCAACATCAAGGATTGCGCGGGGCGCCGGCGCGTCGGGTATGGGTTGATAGACTTTTTTCTCAAAAACTTCCTTCAGTACAAAATTCGTACTGGTGTCTCTTCGGAGCAGTAGTTGCAACGCGCTACTTTCATGCGCGATTGAAACGGGCCGTAGCGGCGCATGGGTGAATGTCACGGCGACTTCAACCCAAACGGAATAGAAGCCCCTTTTCGGCTTAGTGCCGATTGATCAAGACAATATCTGCCATAAAGCCGGCCAGGGCCCATCGCATAGGCTCGCGCGGGGGAGTTCGGGCACATCCCAAAGATATACGAACCGACCATGGGCTCAGCTTCGTCGAAAACAACATGCTGCACGCGCGCAGTTCCTGCTCGGCATTGATGGGGATGACTATTTTCCACCAACTCAGGATTAACTAATATAAATGTTATTCGTCAAGTTTATGATTAAAAATTGACACCTGAAAGTCTAAGCAAGCCTCAAGGTAAATGCGGGTGGTCGGGCGTGTCACTCTGCCCAAAGGATTCCACGCTGAAGCGAAAGGCGCGGGTCTCCGCTGACCAATGCTCCGGCGCCAAGCCAGCCTTGCGTTTCAGCGCGCGGACAAACACTCGCGGATCAGGAATGCCGCCCCAGACATGGGGCAGGAAAAGCGCCTGATGGCGCCCGTCGCGCAAAATCAAGCCATCACGATCAGGATCGAGTGCGGCGATAAGTTCAGCCTCGCTTTGTACGGGAATGGGGCGCGCCTGGCTCAGGATGGAAACATCCACCTTCACTGCCGGCAATTCCTCAGCGGTGAGTGGCTTGAAGCGCGGGTCGCCAAAGGCAGCCTTCCAGGCGCTTTCGGCAATATCATCATGCAAGGGGCGATGGGCCGACACACTGCCAATGCAGCCGCGCAAGGCACCGTTCAGGGTCAGAGTCACAAAGCTTGCGCGCTGCGCCCTCATGGAAGGCGACAGGGCGCGCCAAGTGATGGATGGCTTTCGCCCTTTTTCCACGCCAAACCGCACCATGAATTGCGCGATGTCGAACACAAGCTTGCGGTCAGCCTCGGCAAGCCTGGCTTGCTGGGCATATTCAAACGCAATCGAGGCATAGCCAACCACGCGCGCCTTATCTCCATGCGTATCGCCAGAATTGCGGTAATCAAGGCAGGTTGCACGCATATCGAGCGCGCGGGCGCGTTCCAGCAATCCGTAAAGCGCGTGCCGACCGCAGGCCTCAGCCGCGCCAATAGGCTCGCGCTGCAAGCGTTCAATCGCGGCGACGGTGCCGATGTCCTTGGCCCGCGCTTCATCACAGCCAAGGTAATGCGAGAGGTCTGAGGAGATGATGATGGCAGTCTCCGGCCCGCCCCAGACCAAATGCAGCGCCTGAGCCACTTGCTGCGGTGTGGCCTGACCGACCAGCAAGGGGATGATGGCAACATCGCCCAAGGCGCGCTGAATGAAGGGCAGGTGCACTTCAATGCCGTGCTCCCGCGTGAAAGGCGCCGGGTTTTCCGCAACAAAGGGCAAGCTCAGCAATTTAGTGATGGCAGCGCGGTCCACCGGCAGCACGCCCAGCGGGGTGGCCCAATGGCTTGCGGGATGCACCGCAAGCCCCTGTACCGCCATGCGATGCGGCGGGCTTAAAATCACTACGCGGCGAATGGTGCTGCGTTGCGGCGCCAGCAGCCGATAAGCGCTGCCGGCGATGGGGCCGGAAAAGACATGCCCTGCATGCGGCGCCACCACGGCCTTGGGTCGCATCGCCCACGCAGGCGCGGCGGCGATGCAGCGATCCACCCCGGCGGCCAGACTAGCCGGATCGGCAGGGTAGAAGGTGCCCATCACCTCCGGGGCTTTTGTCGCGGCATCCATAGGCCCATTATAGATCAGATGCCTGCCGAAACCATCATCCCCGAAGCCCAAAGCCTAACCGGAGCGCCCACGCGCTGGTGGACGCGGCTTTCGGATGGGCGCTTTCGCTGCGATGTCTGCCCGCGCGAATGCAAAATCCGCGAAGGCCAGCGCGGGCTTTGCTTCGTGCGCGGCGCGGCGGCGGATGGCGTGGTGCTGACCACCTATGGCCGGTCTTCCGGTTTTTGCGTGGACCCGATTGAGAAAAAACCGCTCAATCATTTTCTACCCGGTACGCCGGTGCTTTCCTTTGGCACCGCCGGCTGCAACCTCGCCTGCGATTTTTGCCAGAACTGGGGCATCTCCAAAAGCCGAGAGATGGATAGCGTGGCGTCCACCGGACGGCCTGAGGTGATCATGCGCGCGGCCAAGCAGCTTGGCTGCCGTTCCATCGCCTTCACCTATAACGACCCCGTGGTTTTCCTTGAATATGCCATGGATATCGCGAAGGTTTGCCGCGCCGAGGGCATCAAGACCGTCGCCGTCACCGCCGGCTATATGAACCCCGGCCCGCGCGAGGAATTCTATCGCCACATAGATGCCGCCAATATCGACCTGAAAGCCTTCACCGAAGATTTTTACCGAGACATCACCAAGGGCCAATTGGAACCGGTGAAGGAAACGCTGATCTATCTGAAACGCGAAACCAAGGTGTGGTTTGAAATCACCACCTTGCTGATCCCAGGGCTGAATGATTCGGATGCGGAGATCATTTCTCTGTCCGAGTGGATCATGGACGCACTCGGCCCCGATGTGCCGCTACATTTCAGCGCCTTCAAGCCGGATTTCCGCATGAAGGACCGCCCCGCCACGCCGCCCGAGACGTTATTCCGCGCGCGGCGCTTGGCGCGTGCTGCTGGGCTGCGCCATGTCTATGTCGGTAATGTTCATGCGCCATCGCGCGCCAGCACCTGGTGCCATGCCTGCGGTGGATCGCTGATCAAGCGCGATTGGTACGAGATTCTGGAATGGCGCCTCAGCCCCGATGGCGCCTGCCCGGATTGCGGTACGCATCTGCCTGGCGTTTATGATCAAAAACCCGGCACCTGGGGCCGCAAGCGCCAAAGCGTGCGGCTGGCGCCTTAGGAGGAGCATTATGCTTCGTCGTTCAATTCTGGCCAGCCTGCTGGCCGCGCCCGCAACCGCACAAACGCCGGAACGCGCGCTGCGCCTGATCATCGCTTTCCCACCCGGCGGTAGCACCGATATCCTGGGCAGGCTGATTGCGCCGCGCCTGGGGGAAGTGCTGGGCGGGCTGGTCACGCCGGAAAACCGCAGCGGTGCTTCTGGTGCGGTGGGCGCGGGCTTTGTTGCCCAGGCTGCGCCGGATGGCGGGACAATCCTGCTCGATTCCGGCGGCCAATCGGTCAATCCCTTTCTGATGCGCGGGCTTGGCTTTGATTATGTACGAGACCTTGCACCGGTCACGCTGCTCGCCACCCTGCCGCTGATTTTGATTACACGCGCCGACGATGGCGTAGCGGATTTGCCTGGCTTGCTGGCAAGGCTGCGCGCACAACCGGAACAAGCGCGTTATGGCAGCGTTGGCGTTGGCTCACGCACGCATTTGGCGGCGGCGAGCCTGCTGAGGCGGGCTGGGATCAAGGGGGAGCATATCCCCTATCGCGGCGGGGCGGACCAGATGGCGGGCTTGCTCCGCGGGGATGTGCCATTCGGCTTTACATCCCTGGCCTTGGCCACGCCCTTGATCCGTGATGGCAAGGCGCGCGCCATTGGGCTTTCCGCGCCCCAGCGAAGCCCTGCCTTCCCGGCGCTGCCCACCATTAGCGAACAGGGTTTTGCCGGGTTTCAAATGGGGGATTGGTTGGGGCTGCTCGCCCCTGCCGCGACCCCCGCGCCGGTGATCGCGCGCCTGGCCGCCGCCGCGAAAGATGCGGTGGAACAACAAGCGCTGAAGCCACGCCTGGAAGCCCTTGGCCTGACCCCAGCGGCGGAGGGGCCTGCGACCTTCGCCCGTTTCCTGGCCGCAGAGCGTGCTGAAATGCAGGCCCTGATCCTGGCTGAGGGGATCAGGCTGGATTGAGAGTGCTTCAGCCGCGCACCAGCCCGCCCAAGGGCGCGGCTTCCGCACTATTTGGAAAAGCTGCCGCGACTGCATTGGCCGGCAGCAGCACATGATCCCTGAGCAGGCCCTTGGCCAGAACGCGCACATCAGTGGTGGGCAAAAGATCGCGATTTTGCAGAAGATTAGCTTGGGATAGGCCCGGCCAATCACCCAAGATTCGCCCGCCGCGGACAGCCCCCCCCAAGATAAAGGCCACCCCACCCGTGCCGTGATCCGTGCCCATGGTGCCATTGACGCGGACGGTACGGCCAAATTCCGTCACCACCAGCACTGCCGTCCGCCGCCAGACATCGCCCAGCGCCTGCTTCAATGCCACCAACCCGCCATCCAATTGGGCAAGCGGCGCATTGAGCCGCGCCGCCTGTTGTGCATGCGTGTCCCAGCCCCCCAATTCGAAAGCCGCAACACTTGGCCCCGAAGGCGCGGCCATCAACTGGCCCGCCGCCCTGGCCAAAATGGCAAATTGCCCCTCCGGCGAAGGGCGCTGGCGCGCAGCATCACCCAGGGTTTCCAGCACATAGCCCCGCGCCGCGATGCCATCGCGCAAGCTTGGGCCAAGGACCGTATCGCGCGCAGTCAAATCCAGGATGCGCGCCAGAAGATCAGGCGGTACTTCCGCCGTGCCCCGCGGCACGTAATTGTCAACGCGCGCCCTGCCCCGCAGCAGCAAGGGGGTATTCGTGCCAACGGCAAGGCCGGCCGCGCGGCCGGCGGGCGGTGCAGGCATGGCTGACAAGGCTCGGTTGAGCCAGCCGCTGGCAAGGCGCTGTTCTGCGCCACTTTCCAGAAAATCCTGCGCATCAAAATGGCTTCGTGTGCGCCAAGGCCCGGCCACGGCTTGCAGGATCAGCGCCTCATTTTCACGAAACATGGCGTGGATGCCGACGAGGCGCGGATGCAGGCCAAAGCGCCCGCCCAGGTCCAAAAGCCCGTCCTCCTGGCCAGGCTCCGGCAACATCAACGGGCCGCGCAACTCCGCAAAACCGGGTTCCGCATAGGGTTGTACCGCGTAAAGCCCATCCAAGCCGCCCCGCAGCAGCACAACTACCAGCCGTGCCGGGCCGGGCGCCTGCGCAAAGGCAAGGCGCACCCCCGGCAGGGCAAGGCTGGCGCCCAAGCCAAGCAGCAGGGACCGGCGCCCAATTTGGGGAAGATGCGGCTTGCTCATCGGCGCTGAAACTCCGGACTGGTCAGCACAAGCGTGAGTGCTTCGCGCGCGGAACCGGCGCGTGATGCCGCCCGTAATGTCTGCGGTTGAACCAATGGCCCCATAACAGCTTCCGCCAAGGCCGCGGCATCCCTTCCCGCACCCCGCCCGGCCTGGCCATGCGCCCATTCAACGCGGCGCAATATGGCTTCAGGCGCCGCCCAATCCGCCATTTGATCCGGCCAGCCATTCGGCGCCCGCGCATTCCAGATCGGCTGGCCCAGAAACTGGGAAGCGTTCACC
>CAIMVB010000328.1 GCA_903844785.1 uncultured Rhodospirillales bacterium
ACCACCAGATCAAATGCCTCAGCCATGTCTCAGGCTCCTTCCTCTATTCGGCCAGGCGATCGAGCGCCGCGCCGTCAACGCGTTGCATGGTCCATTGATCAAGCCCGCGCGCACCCATGGCGCGATAGGCGCCAATGGCGGGCTCATTCCAATCCAGCACATTCCATTCCAGGCGTCCGCCGCCTTCCGCCTTAACCTGCTGCGCCAGCCGCTTGAAAATGGCGCGCGCTATGCCGCGGCCGCGATAGGCGGGCTCCACAAAAATATCTTCCACCCATATCCCATGGCGCGCGGTGAAGGTGGAAAAGGTGCGATACCAGACGCAAAGCCCAACCGCCTTGCCATCCGCTTCCGCGATAATGGCGGCGGCCCGCGGCGTTGGGCCAAAAAGTGCGGCGGCGAAACCCGCCTCCGTGCCCTTCGCCTCATGCAGCAGCTTTTCATATTCCGCCAAAGCACGCACGAAATGCACCACCACCGGTACATCGGCTGGCGTTGCATCGCGTAGCGTGAAGGCAGTAGCCATCAGAGCATCAGGCTCAGCGGATCCTCGATATTGCGCTTGAGCGCTTGCAGGAATTCCGCCGCCAGCGCGCCATCAATCACGCGATGATCAACAGAAAGCGTAAGTGTCATCACCGTTGCAATGGCCAGCGCGCCATTCTTCACCACCGGGCGCTGTTCGCCAGCGGAAACCGCGAGAATGCCGGCCTGGGGCGGATTGATGATGGCGGCGAAATCGCGCACGCCATACATGCCCATATTGGAGATGGAAAAACCGCCGCCCTGGAATTCCTCAGGCTTCAGCTTGCCCGATTTGGCGCGCGCGGCCAAATCCTTCATGTCATTGCTGATGGCGGCCAGGCCCTTGATATCGGCGTTTTTCACAATCGGCGTGATCAGCCCATCCGTAATGGAGACCGCGACCGAGATGTCAACATCATGCAATTGCAGAATGGCATCTTCGGTCCACATCGCATTCACATTGGGGAAGCGGCGTAGCGTGACCGCCGTTGCCTTGATCACCAGATCATTGACCGAAAGCTTGTAAGCGCCGGGGCCATCCTTCGGGCTGCGCGCGTTCAAATCAGCGCGGATCTTCAGCAGCGCATCAATTTCCACATCGGTGCTGACATAGAAATGCGGGATAGTCGCCTTCGATTCGGCAAGACGCCGCGCAATCACCTTGCGCATGCTGCTATTCGGCACGGCTGTATGCGGCGCGGTAATGGCAACCGGTGCGGCGGGGCGCGGTGCAGCAATCGGGGCCGGTGCCGCGGCAGGCGCGGCAGCAGTAGCGGGCGCCGGGCCACGCGACAGCGCCGCATCCACATCCGCCTTCACAATCCGCCCATTGGGGCCGGAACCGGCGATTTTGCTGATATCCACGCCAGCCTGCGCCGCCATGCGCCGCGCGAGTGGGCTTGCGAAAACGCGATCACCCGATGCAGGCGCGGCGACAGGCGCGGGTGCTACGGCAACAGGTGCCGCAACCGGTGCGGGCGTAGCGGCAGGCGCGGCGGCGGCTTTCGGTGCGGCGCCTGCGGCGGGCACAGCCTCACCCGCTTCCACCAGCACAGCAATCACATCATTCACATTCACGCCTTGCGTACCGGCGGGCACCAGGATGCGGCCCAGAATGCCTTCATCCACCGCTTCCACTTCCATCGTCGCCTTATAGGTTTCGATTTCCGCGATCACGTCGCCGGCCTTGATCCGGTCGCCTTCCTGTTTCAGCCAGCGCGCCAGATTGCCCTCTGTCATGGTGGGCGAAAGCGCGGGCATCAGAATATTTGTGGCCATGGTGCTTATCCCTTACCGGCGATAGGTGACGCTGCGCGCCGCTTCCACCACCTGTTCCAGGCGCGGCAGCGCAAGTTTTTCCAGATTGGCAGCATAGGGCATGGGCACATCCACACCTGTCACGCGCACCGGCGGCGCATCCAAATGATCGAAGGCGGTTTCCATGATCTGCATGGCAACCTCCGCGCCAATGCCGGCAAAGGGCCAGCCTTCTTCCAAAGTCACTAGGCGATTGGTCTTGCGCACAGAAGCCGCGATGGTTTCAGTATCTAAGGGCCGGACGGACCGCAGATTGATCACCTCGGCGCTGATCCCC
>CAIMVB010000329.1 GCA_903844785.1 uncultured Rhodospirillales bacterium
CCTGACAGGCCAGGTGCCCACGCATCTGATCGGCAATGATGCCTTCCAGGAAGCCGATACCACCGGCATCACCCGCCCCGCGACCAAGCATAATTATCTAGTCAAGAAATCCGAAGACCTCTCGCGCGTGATGCACGAAGCCTTCTACGTCGCGAAATCCGGCCGCCCCGGCCCGGTGGTGATTGATCTGCCGAAGGATATTCTGATCAATAAGGCGCCGTATCGGGAAGCGACCACGCAAAGCCATCGTTCCTATCGCCCGCGCACGGAACCCGATGCCAAGGCGATCCGCGATGCGGTGAGGCTGTTGAAGCGCGCGCATCGCCCGATTGTCTATGCCGGCGGCGGCGTGATCAATGCCGGGCCGGAAGCGTCTCGCCTGCTCCGCGAATTTGTGCGCATGACCGGCATGCCCTGCACCAATACGCTGATGGGGCTTGGCGCCTATCCGGCGGAAGACCCGCAATTCCTTGGCATGCTTGGCATGCACGGCACTTATGAAGCCAATCTTGCGATGCATGGCTGCGATGTCATGTTCAATATCGGCGCGCGTTTCGATGACCGTGTGACAGGGCGGCTCAATGCCTTCTCACCGACATCGAAGAAGATCCACGCCGATATTGATCCTTCTTCCATCAACAAGAATGTCGCGGTGGATGTGCCGATTGTGGGCGATGCGGGCGCGGTGCTTGCCGCCATGATCGAAGCCTGGAAGGCCGATGAAGCGCCGCAGGATAAGCCCGCCATTGCTGCCTGGTGGCGCCAGATTGATGAATGGCGTGGCAAGAAATGCTTGGCCTATCGCCAGGAAGGCAAAATTATCAAGCCGCAGCATGCGGTGCAGCGGCTTTATGACATTACCCGCGAATTGGGGCGTGAGACCTTCATCACCACCGAAGTCGGCCAGCACCAGATGTGGGCGGCGCAGTATTTCGGCTTTGACAAACCCAATCGCTGGATGACCTCAGGCGGGCTTGGCACCATGGGCTATGGGCTGCCGGCGGCGATGGGCGTGCAAATCGCGCATCCGGATGCGCTGGTCATTGATATCGCCGGTGAGGCTTCGATCCTGATGAATATTCAGGAAATGGGCACGCTCGCGCAGTATCGGCTGCCGGTGAAGGTATTCATTCTGAATAATGAATATATGGGCATGGTGCGGCAGTGGCAGGAATTGCTGCATGGCGGGCGCTATTCGGAAAGCTATTCGGCATCCCTGCCGGATTTCGTGAGGCTCGCGGAAAGCTTCCACGCCGTTGGCATGCGCGCGGAAGGCATTGATGATCTTGATCGCGTGATCCGTGAAATGATTGCGATAGACAAGCCCGTGATCGCCGATATCTGTGTGGCGAAGGATGAAAACTGCTTCCCCATGATCCCATCGGGTGCAGCGCATAATGAAATGATCCTTGGCCCCGGCCAGGAAGGTGGCGTCGCCGGCGTCACCGATGAAGGCAAGGTCCTGGTCTGAGGAATAACGCAATGTCTGATCTTAAAAACGGCCAACGCGCCGCGACCATTGCTGTACTCGTCGAAAATGAAGCGGGCGTTCTGGCGCGTGTGATTGGCCTCTTTTCCGGCCGCGGCTATAATATTGATAGCCTGACGGTGGCACCGGTGGATGAAACGGGGCGGATTTCGCGCATCACCGTGGTGACCAGCGGCACGGATATGGTGATTGAACAGATCAAGGCGCAGTTGGACCGCCTGGTGCCGGTGCATAAGGTATCTGATCTGACGATCGAAGGCCCGCATCTGACGCGCGAATTGGCGCTGATCAAGGTGGTCGGACGCGGTGACGACCGTATGGAAGTGCTGCGGCTTGCCGATGCGTTTCGTGCGCGCGTGGTGGATGCCACCACGGAAAGCTTCGTGCTTGAGATGACCGGCAATGCCGACAAGATTGATGCCTTTGTCGCCCTCATGCGCCCGATTGGCTTGGCCGAGGTTTCGCGCACCGGCGCCGTTGCCATTGCGCGCGGGCCGAAGGGAATCATGGAATAGCCCAAATGGCCGAACGCCCAGGCCGGACCAAGGCTTTCGCCTGGGCGCTGTATGATTGGGCCAATAGCGGCTTTCCGACGGTGGTTTCCACCTTCGTCATTGCGGCGTATTTCACGCAGGGCATTGCGCCAGACCCCATAAGCGGTCAGGCGCAATGGGGCTGGATGCAAACGCTGGCAGCCATTGCCATTGCGCTGCTCTCGCCCATTCTGGGCGCCATTGCTGATCAAGGCCGGCGCCGGCGCGCGATGCTGGCACTTTGCACACTGCTGACGGCGATTTTCACCGCGCTCATTTGGTTCGCGCGGCCCGATCCCACTGATGCGCTTTACGCGCTGATCTGCATTGGGCTTGCCACCATCGCCTTTGAACTCGGCACGGTTTTCTACAATGCCATGCTGCCCGGCCTGGTGCCGGAAGAAAGAATGGGGCGGCTTTCCGGCTTGGCTTGGGGGCTTGGCTATGCGGGCGGGCTTGCCTGTCTGGTGCTGGCACTCGTGCTGTTCATCCAGCCCAATCCCTCCCCCTTCGGGCTTGATCGCAGTACTTCGGAGCATGTGCGCGCGACCGCCCTGCTGGTCGCGGCCTGGATTGTGGTTTTTGGCTGGCCCGTGTTGCTCGCCTTGCCTGATCCCGCCGGGCCGCGCCCCGGAATTGGTCAAGCCATGCGCGCGGGGCTGGCCGAGGCTTTCAATATCCTGCGCGGCCTCCCGCAGCGCCCGGCCATGGCGCGGTTTCTGATCGCGCGGCTGTTCTACACCGATGGGCTCAATACGCTTTTCGCCTTTGGCGCGATTTACGCCGCCGGTGTGCATGGCATGGCGTTTGAGGAAATTCTGCTGTTTGGCATTGCCATGAATGTCACGGCGGGGCTGGGGGCGGCGGGTTTCGGGCTGATTGAAGATCGGCTGGGGTCCAAAACCACAATAATGGTGGCGCTTGGCGCCATGATCGTGCTGGGGACGCTGCTGCTGCTGGCCCAAGACAAGACGTTGTTCTGGATTTTGGCGCTGGCGCTTGGATCGTTCATGGGGCCTGCCCAGGCGGCTTCGCGCACGCTGATGGCGCAGATGGCGCCGCCCGAGGAAGTCACCGCGCATTTCGGACTTTTCGCGCTTTCCGGGCGTGTGACCGGCTTTTTGGGACCCGCCGCGCTGGCCCTAGTGACCGATGCAACAGGCAGCCAAGCTTGGGGGCTGGCGACGGTCTTGGCGTTTCTGGCTCTGGGGGCGGTCATTTTGGCGCCCGTCAAGCTGGTGCGGCATAGCTAAAGCGCAGCGCCTTCTGCCATAGTCCCGCCGTGGAGGCATGGCAGCAAGGCGTCATGGAAAGCGATGCAAGCGAAGCCGCCTGGGCGGCGCTGATGGAATTGGCTTCACGGCCAGGGGCGGCCGCCATCCGCCCGCTTTTCGCCGCCGATCCTGATCGCTTTGCGCGCTATTCTCGGCAAGCGGGCGATCTCCTGCTCGATTTTTCCAAAACCGCGATTTCGGATGATGTGCTGAAGGCGCTGCTAGCCCTTGCGCGGGCGCGCGATATGGCGGGCTTCCGCGCGCGGCTTTTCGCGGGTGCGGCGGTGAATGAAACCGAAGGTCGCGCCGCGCTGCATATGGCGCTGCGTGCTGAAGCGGGCGATGCATTCCGCGCCGGCAGTGAAGACATTATGCCGGAAGTGCTGGCCGTGCGCGCGCGCATGGAAGCCTTCGCCCGCGCCGTGCATGAAAGGCGCATCCTGACCGCCAAGGGTGAGCGCTTCACCGATGTGCTCAATATCGGCATTGGTGGTTCCGATCTTGGCCCTGCCATGGTGGCGCGCGCGCTTTGGACGGAAGGCGCACCGCTGCGCGGGAATTATCTGGCCAATGTGGATGGCCACGCCTTTGATGAAATCACCGCAAGGCTTGATCCGGCGCGCACGCTGGTGCTGATTGCTTCCAAAACCTTCACCACGCAGGAAACCATGGCCAATGCTATGCTCGCCCGCGATTGGTTGCGCGCTGCGGTTGGTGAAGCCGGCGCTTCCGCGCATATGGTAGCCCTTTCCACCAATCTTGCCGCAACCGCCGCTTTCGGCATTGCGCCTGAACGCGTCTTTGGCTTTCGCGATTGGGTGGGCGGGCGGTTTTCGCTCTGGAGCGCGATTGGGCTTTCACTGGCGCTGACCCTCGGTTGGGATGCTTTCGCGCGCTTGCTTGCCGGTGCGCGCGCCATGGATCAGCATTTCCAGGTCGCCGCGCTTGAAGAAAACCTACCGGTGCTGCTGGCGCTTGTTGAAGCCTGGCATGTGAATGGGCTTGGATATCCAAGCCGCGCCGTGCTGCCTTATGATGAACGCCTTGCGCGGTTTCCAGCGCATTTGCAGCAGCTGGAAATGGAAAGCCTTGGCAAGCGCGTGGCGCTTTCCGGCGCGCCGCTGACCCGCGCTTCGGGGGCAGTGGTGTTTGGTGAACCGGGCACCAATGCGCAGCATTCCTTTCTGCAATTGCTGCATCAGGGCACCACGCCCGTGCCGGTGGATTTCATCCTGGTGGCGCGGCCCGATCACGCCCATGCCGATAGCCATCGCAAACTACTCGCCAATGGTCTGGCACAGGCCGAAGCGCTGCTCGCCGGCAAGGATGCCGCCGCCGTCACCGCTGAAATGCGCGCCGCCGGTGTGCATGAGGCCGAGATCGCGCGGCTTCTGCCGCATCGGATTTTCCCTGGCGATAGGCCAAGCGTGACGATCCTGCTGCCCCGGCTTGATGCCTTCACCCTTGGCCAATTGGTGGCACTTTACGAACACAAGGTCGCGACCCTCGGCGCGCTTTGGGGCCTCAATCCCTTTGACCAATATGGCGTGGAACTCGGCAAGCAATTGGCCGGCGCCATCCTGCCGGAAATCAGTGCCGGCACGGCACAGCCCGGCGCGCATGATGGCTCCACCAGCGGGCTGATGGGCAAAATCGCGGCGCTTTGGCCCGAAGGGCGGGGGTAACACGCCGACTCGCCGGCCATGCTATAAGGGCGCATGTCTGCTGCCCCGCTCTCGGCCCCGCGCCCGGCCATTCGCCTGCTGTCGGAGACCACCGCCAACCGCATCGCGGCCGGCGAAGTGGTGGAACGCCCTGCCGCAGCGCTGAAGGAAATTGTCGAAAACGCGCTGGATGCCGGGGCGCGGCGCATCGCTGTCACGCTCGAAGGCGGCGGCATGGATCGCATCCTGATCGAAGATGACGGCATCGGCATGGGGCCTGAGGATCTGGCGCTGGCGGTAGAACGCCACGCCACTTCTAAATTACCGGAAGAAGCCACGCTGTTTCGTATCGCGACCCTGGGCTTTCGGGGTGAGGCTTTGCCTTCCATCGGCGCGGTGGCGCGGCTTTCCATTACATCTTGCCCGCGCGATGGCACCGCGCATCGCATCAATGTGGAGGGCGGGCTGAAGGGCGATGTCACCCCCGCTTCCGGTGCACCCGGCACGCGGGTTGAAGTGCGCGACCTGTTCTTCGCCACGCCGGCGCGGCGGAAATTCCTCAAGCATCCGCGCACGGAAGCCGAGCACGCGGTGGAAGCGGTGCGCCGCCTGGCGCTCGCCTGGCCGGAAGTGGCGTTTCGCGTGGAAAGCGATGGGCGGGAAGTGCTGTCCTTCCCCGCCGCCGATCAGGAAGGGCGCATCCGGCAAGTGCTCGGGCCGGATTTCGCCGCCGCCGCTGTGCCGGTGGAAGCGGTTTCCGCCAGCCTTGATATCAGCGGCCTGGCCGCGCTGCCGACGCATCACCGCCCGACCACGCTTGGCCAGCATCTGGTGGTGAACCGCCGCCCGGTGCGCGACCCTCTGCTACGCGTGGCTTTGCGGGTGGCTTACCGTGATATCATTCCGGCAGGCCGCCACCCGGCAGCCGCGCTATTCCTGCAAGTGCCGCCGGAAAGTGTGGATGTGAATGTGCATCCAATGAAGACGGAACTGCGCTTCCGCGAAGGCGATGCGGTACGCGGCGCCTTGATTTCTGCGCTGCGCAAGGCCTTGGCGATTGGCGCGGGGACAGTGGTGGCGGTGCCCTCCCTGGGTGGTGCCACGCCGCTTGCGGGCTTCAGTGAAGCCCTGCCGGTTTTGCCCCAATCCATGCCGCGCCCGGCAGGGCTGCCGCAGCCGCGCCTGCCGCTTGGCTTCCGCCCGCCCAGCCTGCCGCCACCGCCCGCCCCCGAACCACCAGATGCGTCGCATCCCCTGGGCCGCGCCGTAGCGCAGCTTTTGGACACTTATATTGTTGCCGAAGCCGCTGATGGCGCCTTGGTGCTGGTGGACCAGCACGCCGCACATGAACGCCTGACGCATGAGGCACTCACCGCGCAATTGCACGAAGGCAGCGTGCGCTCCCAGCCGCTATTGGTCCCGGCCGTGGTGGATATGCCGCCCGCCGATGCCGCGCGGCTTTTGGGCGCTTCTGAAGCGCTGGCGCGTTTGGGCCTGGAAATCGAGGGCTTCGGCGCCGGCGCGGTGCTGGTGCGAAGCCTGCCCGCCTTGCTTGGCGCCGCCGACCCCGCGCCTTTGCTCCGCGATATGGCGGAGGAATTGGCCGAGGATGCGGAAAGCACCGCTTTGGACCGCAAGCTGGATGCGGCAATAGCGCGCCTCGCCTGCCATGGCAGCATCCGTGCTGGGCGGCGCCTGAATGCGGCTGAGATGGATGCGCTGCTGCGGCAAATGGAAGCAACGCCGCGCGCCGCCACCTGCAGCCATGGCCGGCCTACGGTGTTGAAGCTGGACCGTGCCGCGCTGGAGCGGATGTTTGGGCGGCGCTGAAATATTTTCCAGCCAAGCGAAATCCTTGGCCTTCTGGGAAACTGGCCCCATCAATAACTAAAGCCGTTTTACGACATCCGGCCGAGCTGCAATGGCCGCCGCGCATGGACGCCCAAGCCATGGGATGCCTATCATCCTACCGAGCCCCCAAGGCGATAATACCCAGAGGTGAGGAAATAATGGACGTGTTTGCCCAAGAGCTTGAGGCATTTCAGGCCGCACAGGCGCATCAGCGTTGCGCGCTGGACTGGCTGAACGACTTCGAAGCGGCATTATCGGCGGGTGATGCCAAGCAGATCGCCAGCTTATTTCATGAAGATTCCCATTGGCGCGATGTGCTGGCCTTTACCTGGCACATGACCCCGGTCGCGGGGCGGGATCAAATTGCGGCGCGGCTTGTCGCGGAACAAATGCGCGTTGGCGCGCATGCTTTCCAACTACCGCGTGACCGCAAGGCGCCACGCAAAGCGATGCGCGTTGGCATTGAATGCATTGAAGCCATTTTCGAATTCACCACCAGCATCGGCAAAGGTGCGGGTATTTTCCGGCTGTCGCCAGACCTGACCGATGGCGGCAAGATGAAGGCGTGGCTGATTTCCACCACGCTGCAATCCATCACGGGTCATGAGGAAAAAATCGGCGCAAATCGCCCCTCGGGCTCGGCCTATTCACGCAATTTCGGCGGCGATAACTGGGCCGATATCCGGCGCAAGGCCGCAGCTTACGAAGACCGTGATCCGGCCGTGATCGTGGTAGGTGGCGCGCAATCGGGGCTTTCCATCGCAGCACGGCTCAATCAATTGGGTGTTGATACGCTGGTGGTCGAAAAATGGCCGCGCATCGGTGATAGCTGGCGCCGGCGCTACCATTCCCTGGCGCTGCATAATTCAATTCACATCAATCATTTGCCCTATATGCCCTTCCCGCCCACCTGGCCCACCTATATCCCGAAGGACATGCTCGGCAATTGGTTTGAATTCTATGCCGATGCCATGGAAATCAATTGCTGGACCGATACCGAATTCGTCAGCGCCACATGGGATGAACAGGCGAAATGCTGGACCGCGCGCCTGCGCCGTGGCGATGGCACAGAACGGGTCTTGCGGCCGCGCCATATTGTATCGGCCAATGGGGTCAGCAGCTATCCAATGATCCCGGATGTGCCGGGGCTGCAGGATTTCAAAGGAACGGTGCTGCATTCTGAAGGGTTTGACAGCGGCGCAGGCTGGACCGGCAAGCGCGCCCTGATCCTGGGCACGGGCAGCAGCGCCAATGACATCGCGCAGGATCTGCATAGCTTTGGCGTGCACACAACGCTGATCCAACGCGGTTCCACTACCGTGGTTTCCATCAACCCAAGCGCCCGGCTGAATGAAGCGATCTGGAATGAACCCGGCACACTGGAAGATGCTGATCTGGTGGTGTGTTCCGCCCCGCCACCTTTGGTGCTGAAGAACTACAAATCTGTCGTCAAGCGCATGGCCGAATTGGACAAGGACCTGATCGCAGGCCTGAAGCGCATCGGCTTCAAGCATGATTTTGGCGAGGATGAGACCGGCCACCAAATGAAATATTATCGCCGCGGCGGCGGCTATAATCTGGATGCCGGCAGTTCCGAGCTAATGATCAAGGGCGAAATTGGCCTGCTGCAATATGATCGCATCAAGCATTTTGTTGCTGATGGGGCGCTGCTGCATGATGGCACTATCGTGCCCGCGGATCTGATCATTCTGGCAACCGGTTATTTCCCGCAACGTGAAATGATCCGCCGCACCATGGGGGATGCCATGGCGGAGAAAATCGGCCCTGTCTGGGGCGTTGCCCCGGATGGTGAATTGAACAACATGTATAAACGCACCCCGCAACAAGGGCTGTGGTTCATCTCTGGCGGGCTTGCCGTCTGCCGCATCAATTCGAAATTCCTCGCCCTTCAGATCAAGGCGATGGAATTGGGCTTACTGAAACCCTTGTCATGATCACCGGGCGCGGCGGGGCGGGCCTCGCCGCGCCTTCCTGAAGGCAGCAGCATGCGCGCCAGCATTCGCGGTACGGAAATCTACTTCGATATTGAAGGCATGGGCCTGGTGCCGGAAGGCACCAGAATGATCGAACGTCCCGCCGCCTTTGTCATTCATGGCGGGCCGGGTGGTGATCACACTGGCTTCAAGCCGGGGTTTTCACCCCTCGCGCAGCATATGCAGCTTGTCTATTTTGATCATCGCGGCCAGGGGCGTTCCGGCAAAGCTGATCCGGCAAGCTATACGCTGGATGAAAATGTCGAGGATATGGAAGCGCTCAGGCAATATCTCGGCCTTGGCCCCATCATCAGCATCGGCACAAGTTACGGCGGCATGGTCGCCATGGCGCATGCAGCGCGCTACCCATCTTCCGTGTCGTATCTTGTGCTGCTGGTAACCGCGGCACATGCGGGCTTCAATGCGCGCGCGGCGGAAATTGTCGCGGCGCGCGGTACCGCCGAACAGCAAGATATGGCGGCCATGCTATGGGCTGGCACGCTTGATACGCCAGAAAAGCTCCGCCGTTATTATGATGTCATGGGCCCTCTTTATGCGCGCAGCCATGATGCCCAAAAGGCCGGCATGGCCCGTGACAGAGGCATTCTCTCCCCAGAAGCACTCAACCGCGCCTTTGCGCCAGGCGGCTTTCTGCGGCGCTTTGACCTGCGGCCAGAACTTAAAAACATCACCGCGCCCACGCTGATCATTGGCGGTCAGCATGATTGGATTTGCGCGCCGGAATTTTCGGCAGAAATTCACCAACTGATCCCAGGATCAAAGCTGCAGATTTTTGAACAAAGCAGCCATTCAATCCGTGC
>CAIMVB010000330.1 GCA_903844785.1 uncultured Rhodospirillales bacterium
GGCCAGAAGGCCCAAGGCGGCGCGGCGTGTCAGACGCAAATCACGCATGGCGATAGTCTCCCTTTCTCGCCACGGTTCTGCTTGTGGCGTTGCGGAAAGGCTGAAACTGGATCAGGCCCAGGTCAAGCCGGAGCATTTTCAAGCCAAGTGGCATCACTTGGCGGCTCGGAAAATGCGACCAGACAGAGCATTTTCAAGCCAAGTGGAATCGCTTGGCGGCTCGGAAAATGCGACCAGACTAGGGTTTAGAGTGTTGCCCGTGAGCAAATGTGAACGGGAAACACACTAGGAATTGGCTCAGCCCGCCAAATGCCGCCGCCTTATGAAGCGCTGCGCCAGGCCATCCACCGGGCCGAACAGCACTGAAGCCGCCCAAGCCGCGCCGGCCATCAGCACAATCGCGGGGCCGCTTGGCAGATCTGCGTGATAGGACAGCAGCAGGCCAATCACGCTTGACGCCAGTGCAATGGCCGAAGCGGCATAGACCATGCCGGCGACCTCGGTTGCCCAATGCCGCGCCGCAATGGCGGGCAGCATCATCAGCCCAACCGCCATCAGCGTGCCCAAAGCCAGAAAGGCCGAGAGCATGTTCAGCACCACCAGCCCCATGAACACCAAATGCCAAAACCCACCATGCGCGCCGGTTGCGGCAGCGAAGGCAGGGTCAAAACATTCCAGCACCAAGGGCCGCCAACCAATGGCGAGCAATACCAGCGTCAGCGTCGCGACACCGGCCATGAGCAACAGTGCGGCATCATCCACGCCAAGCACGCTGCCAAACAGGATGTGCTTCAAATCCCCCGCGCCGCCGCCGATTGAAATCAGCGCCACCCCGGCGCCTAACGCCAGCAGATAAAGCGCGGCGAGCGTTGCATCTTCCCGCCCGCCGGTCACCCGCGCGAGTGCCCCCGCCCCCACAGCAACCAAAAGCCCCGCCACCAAGCCGCCAAACCAAAGCGCCGGCACGGAAAGCCCCGCGAACAGGAAGGCCAGCGCAACACCGGGAAGCGCGCCATGGGAAAGCACATCGGCAGTCAGGCTCATGCGCCGGAGCATCAGGAAAACGCCAAGCGGGGGTGCTGCGATGGCAAGTGCCAGCGAACCCACCAGGGCGCGGCGCATGAAGCCAAATTCGATGAAGGGGGCGAAAAGCGCCTCGATCATAATCGGGGTTTAGGCCGCGCGCTCACAAGCCTCAGCCTCTTCCACCCAGCCTTCGGCCATGCGGCGTGCTTGAAGGCGATTGGCGGGCGATAGCGCCTGTGCCGTTGGCCCCCAGGCGATCACATCGCGGGCAAGCAACAGCGTTTCCGGAAATTCCCGCGCAACAAGGTCAAGGTCATGCAGCACGGCAATCACGGTGCGGCCTTCGCCATGCCATTGCCGGATCAGGCGCAAAAGATCAGCGGCGGTTTTAGCATCTACGGCGTTGAAGGGTTCATCCAGCAGCAGAATATCCGCATCCTGCACCAGAAGCCGCGCGAAAAGCAGGCGCTGCAATTGCCCCGCCGAAAGGCTGCCCACCGGGCGGCGCGCTAAGCCTGCAAGGCCCACCGCGGCATGCGCCTGGTCAACGCTGGCCAAATCCTCGGCGGGAATGGCTCGGAAGGCGCCAAGCCGGGGCCACAGCCCCTGCATCACCACATCGCGGCAGGCGATGGGAAAGGCACGGTCCAAAGCGGCCAATTGCGGCAAAAGCGCTATGCGCGCCTTGCCTTCATGCGTGATGCGTCCAGATTCTGGCTTCTGTAGCCCGGCCAGGGCGCGCAGCAGTGTGGATTTCCCCGCGCCATTCGGCCCCACAATCGCGGTCAGGCTACCTGGGGCGAAGCGGCCCGAGACATGATGCACGGCAGGGCGGCGGCCGTAGCAGACCGTCAGATCCGACAATTCCAGCGTAGCGGGCTTCATGCGGCAAGCGCCCAGGCAACCCCGGCCCAAAGCAGCGCGCAGAGCAAGGCCGAAAGGCCAAGCCGTGCAGTAATGCCGGCAGAAAGGGCGAGGGGGTTCGGGAAGATCATAGGCGTTGATATAACATAACACTCACCCCTGCCAAGCGGCCCCGGCGGGATCATGGCGTCCTGCCAAGCCAAGACGCATCAATTTCCAGGCATTTCGGGGCCAAAAGGCCCGGAATTCACGCAATCGTCGTCGGAATGTCATTGCGATGCCATATGGCGCGGGCTAACCGGAGGGCATGGAAGCTATTGCCAGGAACCCTGAAGAAGCCCTGAAGCCGCGTCGCCAGATGCGGATCAAGCCGCTCAACTTCCAACCCTTTCTGCCCGGCGATGCCTGGGGCGATATCATGGAACCGCGCCCCTTGGGCGGGCGTTTCCGTGCGATCAGGCGGATTATCAGCGCCCTGATCTGGACGCTGATCGCGATCCCCATTCAATGCGTGCTGATGTTTTTCCCGGGCCAGGCCAAGATCAGCTTCGGCTGTTTTTATCACCGGGTGCTGTGCTGGCTGATCGGGCTTAAGGTGCAGGTGGTGGGCCGGGTCTCGGACAAGCCGGCCACGCTATTCCTGCCCAATCATTCCTCCTGGCTTGATATTCTTGTGCTGGGTTCGGTGCTGCGCGCGAGCTTTGTTGCGAAATCCGAAGTGGGCGAATGGCCGGTGATTGGCATTATCGCCAAGTTGGGGCGCACGGTTTTTGTCAGCCGCCGCCGCACCGCAACCGTGCTGCGCGAAGCCGATACCATGCGCGAAAGGCTGCAAGCGGGCGATAGCCTGATCCTTTTCGCTGAAGGCACCAGCAATGATGGCACGCGGGTGCTGCCCTTCCGTTCCGCCTTTCTGGCGGCGGCGGCGGATGCCAAGGCGGTGCAACCGGTTTCTCTGGTTTATGACCGCTTGGGCGGCTTGCCCGCTTGTAGGCGGGATCGCCCGCTTTTCGCTTGGTATGGCGATATGGATATCGCTTCCCATTTCTGGCGCATCGCCCGGCGTTCTGGGGCGCGGGCCACGGTATTGCTGCATGAACCAGCCGACCCCGCCACCATCCCCGACCGCAAGGCCCTGACCGTGGCGGTGAGTGATGTGGTGGCATCAGGTGCTGCGCAACTCAGACAAAATCGTGCCCCGACGCCGCTTTTCCTCAATGGCGGCCAGTAAACGCTTGACCCGACACGGCGGGAGACTCCAGGCTCCCGTTATGATCCTTGGCTTCGTGATTCGCGCTTTCGGGTCTTGCCGCGCTTGACCAGCGCGGGCGGCCTGCGCATTTGCCTCACTTCGCCCCGCTGCCTTGGGGCGGCAGAGGCTTGTTCCCATGACTGATACACCCGGCACCCCGCCCCGGAAGCGGCTTTTGATCCGCACCTGGGGCTGCCAGATGAATGTTTATGACAGTGCGCGCATGGCCGATGTGCTCGCACCCCTTGGCTATGCGCCAACGGAGGCGGCGGAGGATGCCGATATGGTCATCCTCAATACCTGCCATATCCGCGAAAAAGCGACCGAGAAGGTGTTTTCCGATCTCGGCCGGCTGCGCGAAACCAAGGTGGCGCGTGGCGGGCAGATGATTGTCGCGGTGGCGGGCTGTGTCGCGCAGGCGGAAGGGGCGGAAATCACTGCCCGCGCGCCTTGGGTGGATATTGTGCTCGGCCCCCAAAGCTATCACCGCCTGCCGGAGATGGTGGCGCGTGCCTCCCGCGCGGCAGGTGCGGTGATTGAAACCGAATTCCCGGTGGATGGAAAATTCGATCATTTGCCGGAACAGGCCGCGCCCCAGGGTGTCACCGCTTTCCTGACCGTGCAGGAAGGCTGCGACAAATTCTGTTCCTTCTGCGTGGTGCCTTACACGCGCGGCGCGGAATATTCCCGCCCCGCCGCCGCCGTGATTGCGGAAGCCAAGCGCCTGGTGGCCTTGGGCGCGCGAGAGGTCACGCTGCTCGGGCAGAATGTGAATGCCTATCATGGCGAAGGCCCGGATGGCGGGGATTGGTCACTCGCGCGGCTTTTGCTGGCCTTGGCTGAAATTCCTGGACTTGAACGCTTGCGCTACACAACTTCCCACCCGCGCGACATGGGCGATGATCTGATTGCGGCGCATCGCGATATTCCGGCGCTGATGCCGTTTTTGCATCTGCCGGTGCAATCCGGTTCGGATCGCATCCTGAAGGCGATGAACCGCGGCCATAACGTGGCGGAATATCTGGCACTGATTGAAAAGCTGCGCGCGGCGCGGCCTGATCTGGCACTTTCTTCCGATTTCATCGCGGGCCATCCGGGCGAGAGTGATGCGGATCACCGCGCCACGCTGAAACTGATTGAAGATATCGGCTTCGCATCTGCCTTTTCCTTCCGCTATTCCGCGCGCCCCGGCACGCCGGCGGCTGGCATGGCGGGGGCGGTGGAAGAAGCTTTGGCGGATGAACGTTTGCAGGAAATCCAGGCCCTGCTGCGCGATCAGCAATATGCCTTCAACCGCACCCGCATGGGGCTGGATATTCCCGTACTGGTCACCGGCCCCGGGCGGCTTCCGGGCCAGATGGCCGGGCGTTCACCCTGGTTGCAGCCAGTGCATTTCGTGGCACCTGGCGATCTTACTGGCCGGACCGTCATGGTCCGCGTGACCGTGACCAATCCCAACTCACTCGGCGGGGAGATCATCGCCGGGCAATCACCACCGGTATCGGAGAGAGACGCCGCTTGAACATCCAAACCCCTGGCCTCCGCGCCGCGGAGCCGCGCCAATCCAGTGATCAGCGTTCGATAACGCTGCAATTTCATGACAATGCGCTGCTGCCCTTGCTGCATGGCGAACATGATCGTCATCTGGCGCGGATCGAACAGGTGCTTGGCGTGCGCGTGGCGTCCCGCGGGAATCGTATTGCGATTTCCGGCGTGGCGGCACGCACGGAAATGGCGGAAGCGGCGCTACTTGCGCTTTGGAAACGCTTGGAACGGGGGGAACATGTCGGCACGGCTGAAGTGGAAGCGGCTTTGAGGCTCGCCGAAGGCGGGGCGGCGCTGGGCGAACCGCGCCTGCCCTTGCAGGATTTGCCGGCGATCCGAACGCGCAAGGGCGCCATCGCGCCGCGCAGTGCCGCCCAGGCGGCCTATATTGATATGCTCTCACGCCACGACATGGTGTTTGGCATTGGGCCGGCGGGGACGGGCAAGACCTATTTAGCGGTGGCGCAGGGTGTGGCGCTGCTGCAATCGGGGCGCGTGGACCGTATTGTGCTGTCGCGGCCCGCTGTTGAGGCCGGCGAAAGGCTCGGCTTCCTGCCGGGTGATATGAAGGAAAAGGTGGACCCCTATCTCCGCCCGCTTTACGACGCTTTGCATGACATGCTGCCGGCCGAACAAGTGGCGCGGCGGATCGCGGCTGGGGAGATTGA
>CAIMVB010000331.1 GCA_903844785.1 uncultured Rhodospirillales bacterium
CCCCCCTTCATCTCCCGGAAAAGGCGCTACGCCGCTACGCGTAAGGTCATGCCGAGGTTTGTCGTTAAGACGGTATGGGTAGTCGAAACAGACCGGGAGGCCAGACGTAGCGTTGTAGCGGCATTTTCCAGGAATAAGGGAAAGAGGCGGCGTATCACGCCAAATGTCCGGTCAATGTCCGGTTCAGCATTAGCCAAGACAAAATCATTAACTTAAAAAGTTAAGATAACCTATTGTCTTTCCGAAGGAAAGTTGGTGGGCGCACAAGGACTCGAACCTTGGACCCGCTGATTAAGAGTCAGCTGCTCTACCAACTGAGCTATGCGCCCGGCGGCCGGGGCAAGCCCAGGCGCAACCAAGGCGCGTTTCATAGCGCCCAGGGCGGTTTTGTCCAGCCCCTTGGCCAAAAACGACCCTAGCGCACCGAAGCCATCAACATCCGGCCATGAATGAAGCCATAAGTCGGGAAATTCGAGCCCCCAAAATCATCGGCTGGCGGGTACCAAACCCGCACCAGGGACCAATCCCCGCGGGGCGAGACATCCATCACCGGCTGGTCCCGCGCTATCTGCCCCCGTGCCCGGCCTGTTCCCCAATTGGCGTGATCCACGCGGATTTCGCGGGCGGATACTACGCGGGAAACCACCGCCACATGCCCCTGCGGGTTACGGCTGGTACGTTGAAAGACCAGCACGCTGCCAGGCTGGGGCCGGCGGGAACGCTCATATCGCCCGTCTGCTGCCTGCCACCATTGCCAGGCATCGCCATTGATCAGAAGGCCCGAACGGTCCCGCGCATAGGGCACGCAGGACAAATCCCCGCCCGAATAGCCCGGCACGCCAGAACGCGACGCCATGCGCCCGGAAGCGCAGCCCGCCAGCAAGAACACAATCCCCATCGAGACCATGCGCCGCATGATCGCGAACCCCCTAATTTTCCCCGCGCCGAGTCTATCAGAATCGATGCTTTTTGCACCGAAAAATTCGCCACAAAAAAAGGGCGCCCAAGTCGGGACGCCCCTTCCTTAAAGGCCCCAGGCAATCAGGCCGGGGTGAACATGAAGGCCGGCGGCCCATCACCCTGGGTTGGCTTGAACACCAGCTTCACTTTTTGGCCGATCTTCAGGCTATCCAGATCGCAATCCACAATATTGGTGAAAACGCGAATGCCTTCATCCAATTCCACGTAAGCCACGCAATGGGGCTCCTTGGTGCGCATCACTGTGAAGGTATAGATGGTGCCTGTACCCTTGGCTTCCACCAATTCAATATTGTTGGAAAGCGTGAAGGGCGAACAGCCGCGCGGATACCAGAAGAACTTGCCGGTATCGTTGCATTTGCCAATCAGCAGCTTGCCGGCGCGCGCGCCATCAAAGAAAGGCTGATTGGTCGGGTCTGTCTTAATTTCCGGCAGGGCCCGGTTGAATGCCATTGTGGCCATATCGCTTACTCCCTTTCCAGAATGACGGTAGCGCTGCCATGGCGCGTGCCGAGCAAGCCGCCCGTGCCATGCGCCAGTGCCAGCGTGCAGCCAGGCACCTGCACCTTGGGGTGGGCTTCATGGCGCAATTGCCGTACGGCTTCGATAACCTTGGTCATGCCGCCACGATTGGCTGGGTGGTTGTTGCACAGCCCGCCGCCATCCGTGTTGAAGGGCAGCTTGCCTACGCCGGAAATCAGATTGCCGTCGGCCACAAACTTCCCGCCTTCACCCTTTTTGCAGAAACCCAGATCTTCCAACTGGATCAGCACCGTGATCGTGAAGCTGTCATAGATGGACGCGTATTGAATATCCTTGGGCGTCACGCCTGCTTCTTCGAAGGCGCGAGGGCCAGACCAGACAGCACCAGAATAGGTCAAATCCGTATAGCCGGCATTCTGGTTCTTGGTCGCTTCCCCATGGCCCTTCACCTTCACCAAGGGCCGCTTCAGCGATTTCGCGATTTCGGGACGCGTCACAATCAAGGCACCGCCACCATCGGAAATGACGCAGCAATCCAGGCGGTGCAGCGGGTCTGACACCATGGGTGAATTCACCACATCTTCCACCGTCACCACCTTGGGCAACATGGCATGCGGGTTGTGCTGCGCATGATGCGAAGCCGCCACCTTGATCCAGGCGAGTTGTTCGGAAGTGGTGCCATATTCATACATGTGGCGCATGGCGCACATGGCATAGGCATTCGCAACCGTGCGGCCATAGACAATCTCAAACGGGTCATCCGGCACATTCACGCCCCAGGAACGCGGCGCGGTGCCGGTGGCCATCGCCTCAGCCCGCGGGCGGCCGGCGAGTGTGATCAGCGCGATATTGCACTTACCAAGCGCGATCGCTTCCACCGCATGGCCGACATGCATCACGTAGGAACAGCCGCCCATATCGGTGGAATCAAGATGCTTGAGCTTCGTCAGCCCCAGATAATCCGCCATATTGAGCGGGCCGAGCCCCGGTGCGGCGCCGGTGCAGAAAAACCCGTCCACATCATCCTTGGAAAGCCCGGCATCCTGCAGCGCGCCATAGGCGACTTCAGCATGCAACTGGGCCACGGATGTATTATCGGCCTTGCGGGTCGGGTGCTCAAAGGCGCCCACGATATAGCCCTTGCCATTAGTACTCATGAGTGGCGTTTATCCTCCTCGATCTTGATTGCGGGATGGAAGCAGCGCCGGGGCGGCTTGTCACCCCCCCCCGGTGGCTGGAAAAACTCAGCTTCAGCGCGGCGCGGCCATCACGGGCACGGCAATGCCCAGCCCATCACGCGGCAGGCGCGCCCCGGCGCGGCGGAGTTCAGCCTCGGCAGCGCGGATTTGGCGCGCGGTTTCTTCCTGAGTCAGGTGCGAAACACGTTCCTTCAACAGCGCATGGCCCTTAGCGATATCGGCCAGCACGGTTTGGTAATTGCTGAACGCCGCAGCGCGATTGGCGAAGCCGGCTTCATGCAGTGCTGCCAGATCACGCAGAATTTGCCGGCTTGGCTCATCCCGCGCCTCCCTGAGCAGTCGCTGATAGCGCGTGCGGGTTTGCTCCCGCGCCGTGGCCTCAGCCGGTTCAAGCGCCGTGATGCTTTCCTGCATGGCGGCGATCAAGGCCTGTACTGGCGCATCCGCTTCCCGGATGGTGGCGCGTAGTTGCGGCGCGCGTGCCAGCGAACGGCCACGTTCCCGCAGCAGCGCACCAAGGGTTTGAATCGCCTCAGCCCCTTTCGGGCTGGTGGCGGCGACGCGCGGCGCATATGCGGCCAAAGGATCTTCGCGGATCATCAGCAGCCCATCGGCTGCCAGCGTGCCCAGCGCTTGCAAATAGGTACTGAGCGATTGCTGCATGGCATTGATGGCATCGGCGGCCGGCACCGGGGCGGGCGTGGAGCCTGGCCGTGTGACCAATTCCGGATAGAGCGCCGCATTACCGGCCACCCCGGCCCAATCGCGCACCGGCGTGTAATCGGGCGGTCCGCAGCCAATCAGCGCCGCCAAGGGCAGCAAGACAAATCCGCGCCCCAGCCTCATGACACCACCCATACCCCTGCTTCCTGCCGCACCGCGCCTTCGGCGGCGAGCTTGATCAAATGCGCCGTCAGGCTGCGCGCCGCCGCGGGGATCAGCCTGGGATCAAGTGCGGCGCCATAAACCGCCGGCACTAAAGCCTCAGCACTTGCAAGCCCGGCGCGGCGGAGTTCTTCCAGAACCCGTGCCTCTCTCTCCCGCCGATGCTTGGCCAGCGCGGCGACAAAGGGCTGCGGGTTGGGCAAAGGTGGCCCGTGGCCCGGCAGATAAAGATCATCATCACGCGCCTGTAGCTTGCCCAAGGAAGCCATATAGGCCGCCATATCGCCATCTGGCGGGCTGACCACGCTGGTGGACCAGGACATGACATGATCCGCGCTGAACAGCGTGCGCGATGTATGGGCATTTTCCAGCGCAAAGCAAAGGTGATTGGCACAATGCCCAGGCGTGTGCAGCGCCGTGACGCGCCAATCCGCACCCGCCACTGTCGCGCCATCAGCCAAAACCACATCCGGCCGGAAATCATGATCGCCGCCTTCGCCACCCTGTTCCGGTGGCGTCATATGCGGGCCAAAGCCATAGCTCGGCGCACCGGTCGCGGCCTTCAGCGCAGCGACACCGGGCGAATGATCGCGATGCGTATGCGTGACCAGAATATGCGTAATGCGCTCACCTTTGGTGGCGTCCAGTAATGCCGCCAGATGCGCCGCATCTACCGGGCCTGGGTCCAGGATCGCGACCGAATTCCCTTGGCCAATGATCCAGCTATTCGTGCCGCGATAGGTGAAGGGGCCGGGGTTGCCACAAAGCACACGGCGAATGCCGGGCGCGGTCTGTTCCACCGCGCCTGGGGCCAGGCTGTCATCTTTCAGGAAAGGAATGCTCATCGCCGCTACCTCGTCTTTTGTCTAAGGGTGTGGCGCGCGCGGCCTGGCTGCAAGCCCTGCCCTAGCCGCCTTCGCGCTTCATCCGCCCGCGCACCAATTCCCGGTGCAGAATGTAAAGCCCAGACAGCACAATCAACACCGCGCCGATAATCGTGGCCAGGGTGGGGATATCGCCCCAGATCAACCAGCCAAGCCCAACCGACCAAAGAATGGAGGTATAGGAATAAGGCCCAAGCGAAGACACCTGCGCTGAAGCATAGGCTTCAGTCAGCATCACCTGCGCCACGCCGCCCACCAGCCCCACCAGGATCAGGATCAATAATTCCCAAGCATTCGGCGTGGTCCAGACAAAGGGAAGCGCCACCGCCGTAAAGGCCGTCATCAACAGGGATTGCCACAGAACAATGGTGGTGGAGCTTTCAGTCGCCGACAGGTTCCGCACCAAAAGCGTGGTCATCGCCGACCAGACACCCTGCGCCACGGCCACCCCCATGCCGATCATCACCGCTCTTTCCGGCCAAGCCCCGCCCTGAAAAGCGCCCTGACCAAGGGCAATCACCATAATTCCGATAAAGCCCAATATCACCGCAGACCAGCGATGAATGCGGACCTTTTCGCCGAGCAAAGGAATGGAAAGCAGCGTGACAAAAAGCGGCGTGGTGTAGGTCAGCGCCGTCTGTTCCGCCAAGGGCAGCACGGTCAGCGCAAAGAAGGAACAGCCCTGCGCCATGGTGCCGGTAAAGGCGCGCAGCAAATGCGCCGGAAAGCGCCGCGTGCGCAAAATGCCCCATTGCCGCCCACGCGCCACAATCACGAAAATCACCGGCAACGCAAAGGCGGAACGGAAGAACATGATCTCGATGAAGGAAATGCTTTCCGCAATATCCTTGATCATGGCGGACATGATGGTGAAAAGCGCCGTCGCGCCAAGCATGAGCAAAGCGCCGCGGCGGATATCATGGCGAAGTGCCATCAGGCGCCTTCCTTCATGCGTGCCCGTTCCGCAGCACGTCGTACCTGTTCGCGGTGCACATTATAAAGCCCCGCCGCCACCACCAGCGCCGCACCTGAAAGCGTGGTCCAGCCCGGTACCTCGGCCCAGATCAGAAAGCCGATCACGCCACCAATCAGCAGCGGCGAATACTCAAACGGGGCAAGAACGGAAATCGGTGCCAGCGCAAAGGCGCGTGCGAAAAGCAGATGCGCCATGCCGTTGAAAATGCCGAACAGCACCAACAACAGCATGGCATTGGTGGAAGGCAGCGCGGATGGCGGCGGGAAGGCCGGCAGGAACAAAAGCCCCATCGGGATATGCGCCATCATCAGCCAGAAGGCGATGGCGGCGGGGCCGTCAGACACGGACAGCATGCGCGTCCAGATGCGCGTCACCGCCATCAGCACCACGGCGCCCAACAAGGCCAGGGCTTCAATCCGCCATAAATCGCCCGAGGGTTGCAACATGATCAGCACGCCCAGAAAGCCGATCATGGTGGAAGTCCAGCGCCGCCAGCCGACTTTCTCACCCAGCAAAGGAATCGCAAAAAGCGTCATCAACAAAGGCGTGGCACAGGCCACCGCGTAGGAATCGACCAGCGGCATGCCTTGCGCCCAGGCCCAATACCAGGTGGCTGAGACGCAGCAATGCAGCAAGCCGCGCCAGGCAAGCAACTTGCGATTATTCGGGAATAGCCCCCGTCCACGCGTCAGGATCACGACCGTGATGCCACCCACCACACCGCGCCAGATCATGGCCATGGCCGCGCCCACTTCCGGCAGCGCCCATTTCACCGCCGCATCGGCGCCGGTAATCACGATATAGGCCACCAGGATAATGCTGATGCCACGCAGCGTTTCCGCGCCCGTTGGCACGGCAAGCGCGCGTTTGGGTGCCTCAGCCATGGGCTGGGCAGCTTCTGGCGGCTTGGTATGGCGGGGCCCCGGCAAGGGCGCCCACGCTGCGCGGCGCGGGCAAAGGTGATGGCGTTGGCATGATTATTCGCGCCAGTCTCGGCCTTGTTGGGCGCCCGTGCAAGCCAAATAAGGCAGGCTTAAGCCCCGCCCGCCTTGTTCCTGCCCTGCCGCAATGCGAAAGACCGTTTCGTGGAAGCCGCCGAATATGATTTGATGGATGCGGTAGAGGAGCGGATGTGGTGGTACCGCGCGCTCCATCTACGCGTCGCTGATGCCTTGCAAACCCGCCCCGGTGCCCCGGGCGCGCTGCTGGATGCTGGCTGCGGCACCGGTGGGCTGCTCCGGCGCCTTGCCGGCACGGTGCATCGGGGGCTTTTCGGTCTGGATTTCAACCCGGAAGCCGCGCGGCGGGCCGGCGCCAAATCCGGCGCGTATACCACCGGCGGCGATGCCAATCGCCTGCCCTTCGCGGCAGGCAGCTTCGGCGCCCTGGTCAGCCTGGATGTGCTGTGCCACCGCGCGGTGGACCCCGGCGCTGCCTTGGCGGAATTCCACCGCGTACTGCAACCGGGCGCCACGCTGGTGTTGAACCTGCCGGCCTTTAATTGGCTACATTCGGCGCATGATATCCGCGTGCATAATGCGCGCCGCTTCACGGTGGAACAGGCCCGAGCGCTGCTAAAGGATGCCGGCTTCACCGCGGTTGAAGCCCGTTATTGGAATGCGTTGCTGCTGCCGCTCATGATTCTGCAACGCAAAATCCTGAAATCTGACGCGGCGGATAAAAGCGATGTCGCCCCCTTCCCGCCATGGTTGGATGCCATGCTTTACGCTGTAACAGGGCTGGAGCGGATGCTCGCCCGGATTGGCCTGCGCTACCCAGCGGGC
>CAIMVB010000332.1 GCA_903844785.1 uncultured Rhodospirillales bacterium
CGATCGCTTGTTCAAGGAAACCGAAGGCAATGTCGCGATCAAGGTGAAGATCAGCGAAGAAGTTGACGCCTTTGAAGTGGCTGGCCGTGGTGAATTGCAGCTTGGTGTGCTGATTGAAACCATGCGCCGTGAAGGCTTTGAACTGACCATCGGGCGCCCACGCGTGCTGACGCGTGACAATCCCGAAACCGGTGAACGTGAAGAACCCTTCGAAGAAGCTTTGATTGACGTGGATGAAAGCTATTCTGGCGTGGTGGTGGAGAAGATGTCGCTCCGCAAGGGCCAGATGCAAGATATGCGGCCTTCGGGCGGCGGCAAGGTGCGCCTGACCTTCCACATCCCTTCGCGCGGCTTGATTGGCTATCACGGCGAATTCCTGACCGATACGCGCGGTACGGGCATGATGAACCGGCTGTTTTTGGGCTATCGCCCCTGGGCCGGCCCGATTGAAGGCCGACGCAATGGGTCACTGATTTCGAATTCGGATGGGGAAGCCATTCAATACGCGCTGTTCTATTTGCAAGAACGCGGCACGCTTTTTGTTGACCCCGGCGTAAAAGTTTATGTTGGCATGATCCTGGGCGAGCATTCGCGCGACAATGATCTGGAAGTGAACCCGATCAAGGAAAAGAAGCTGACGAACATCCGTGCCGCCGGCAAGGATGAGGCTTTGCTGCTGATCCCGCCGCGCAAGATGAGCCTGGAACAGGCTATCGCGTATATTGAAGATGATGAGCTGGTTGAGGTGACGCCAGGCGCCATTCGGCTGCGCAAGCGCCACCTTGATCCGCATGAGCGCAAGCGCCATGCGCGCCGCGCGGAGAGTGAAGCGGCGTAAGGCGCGCCTCTACCGCGATAGATTGAAACAACCCGCCCGCTTCACCGCTGGCGGGTTTTTCATTTTATGCCCTTAGCGAGAGCGGTTTCAGCAACAGCAACGCCGCGCCGAAACCCCAAGCGCCATTAAAAAGCAAACCGCGCCAGGGAATATTGCCGTTCCAGCCGGGCAAGCCCTTCAGATAAGGCACCAGCGTCAGCGCCACCACGGTCAGGGCAATAGCGCCGAAAATCGCGCCAAAGGCCAAGGCCGGGAAAAGCCGGCGTGACAGGATGAAGGCCAGCACCGCGCCCCAAACCCCACCCCAAAAACATTGGGAGGCTATGGCCGGCACGCCAAGGGGTTTTGTCGGTGTCATATTGAAGGGCGCCGCCGCCTTGCCAAAAACCGCCACCACCGCCGGAATCTCATTGCCGATATGGTGCAGCAGGAAGGCGCTGCCCTGATGGAAGATCACGACTGAAAGCGCGCCGGCGATAAAGCCGGACAGCAAAATGCGCATCATCTCGGCGCGCCTTCGCCAATCCGGTGCAGCAGGCGCCCGCCATCGGCCAGCCCAATCACAACCAGAATTTCATCTGGGCGCGGGCCATCGCCAAGGCTCACGGTAATCGCGTCGAAATGCCCACGCGACCAGACATCATCCTTATGCCCAAGCGGCAGATCCAGCGCGCTGCCCGGCCCGCCCATTTTGGCGGAGGATGGGATGATGGCAGCGCCGCCGCCAATCGCCTCCCGCAAGGGCCGGCCCAGGGCCGGGTGCAGAATGGCGGCGCCATGTTCCAATTCCCCCGCCGCGCCCACAATGGCGCCCTTGCCATAGGAAACCGCGGGGCCGCCCAGCAGCTTCACCAATTCCGGCGCGACGCGGGCCGAAAGCGCGGGGCCGAACTCCACCAAGGGTGACAAATCCTCCACATATCGCCCGGCAAAAGGATTGCCGATCAGGATCAGCGCAACGGCGCGAATGATGGGGCGCGGCGCGGCGCGGCCTGCCTCGGCGAAGCTTTCCTCTCGCAGATAGGCGATTTTGCGGATGTCGGGCATGGCGGCTTTCCCCTGGACCGGTTTCGCCGCCAAACCTTGCAGTTTTGCAGCACTTCAGGAAGCCGGGCGCCCCCTCTGGCAGAAAGCTGCGGCGCGTTGCATCCTGCCGCCATCGAAAAAAAGGAATACCGCCATGGTCCATGCTCCGAACCGTCCGCCGCCAGGTGCGCCGCCTGTGCGCATCAACCTCTATTCCGATACGCAAACCCGCCCGACGCCGGCCATGAAGGAAGCCATGATGCGCGCCGAAGTGGGCGACGAACAACATGGCGACGACCCGACAGTGCATGAACTCTGTGACCGTATGGCCGCGCTGATGGGTAAGGAAGCGGCAATGTACATGCCGTCTGGCACCATGTGTAACGTGGTGGCCATTCTGACCCATTGCCAAAAGGGTGATGAGGTTGTGGCGCATGAAACCAGCCACATCCTGCATAGCGAAGGCGGCACCCATGCCGCGCTGACCGGCGTGCAGATCATGCCGATGCGCGGGCCGAAGGGCATGTTCACGGCCGATGAACTCCGCGCCGCCATTCGCCCGAAAACCCGCTACACCCCGCCGCAGCGGCTTCTGGAAGTGGAACAAACCGCCAATATCGGCGGTGGTGCCGTGTGGCCGTTGGAACAACTAAACGCGGTGGCCGCCGTGGCGCATGGCGAAGGCTGGGCGACGCATATGGATGGCGCGCGGCTGATGAATGCCTGTGTCGCCGCCGGCATCGCGCCCAAGGATATGGTCGCGTCCTATGACAGCGTCTGGCTGGATTTCACCAAAGGGCTTGGTGCGCCTTTAGGAGCCGTGTTGTGCGGCAGCAATGAATTCATTGGCCGCGCCTGGCGCTGGAAGCAGCGCCTGGGCGGTTCCATGCGCCAGGGTGGCATTTGCGCAGCCGCCTGCATCTATGCGCTGGATCACAATATTGATCGGCTGGCGGAAGACCATGCCAATGCCAAGGCGCTGGCCCGCGGCCTGGCGCAGATTGAAGGCGTGAAGGTGGAAGACCCGGAAACCAACCTGGTGTTCTTCGACATCAGCGGCACCGGCATGAATGTCGCGCGCTTGCAGGAAAAGCTGCAGATGCGCGGTATTGCCATCAGCGGCCTGGGTGGGCGCGTGCGGGCGTGCACGCATTTGGATGTCACCCCCGCGATGATCGAAGAAGCGGTGACTGAAATCCGCATGGCGCTGAAGGCGGCCTGAGGCACGCGCCGCGTGTCATGATGCGCGGCGTTTTCGGCAAGCGGCGGCTTTTTGGGTTGGCCGCTTGCCTTTCTATCCTGCTGCTGGCGCCTTTCGCGCTTGATCGGTTATTTCCGCCGAACCTTACGCGCCTGCATGCCGTGGGCGTGGAGGTGCAGGATCGTGAAGGGCGCATCCTCTCTGTCCTGCCCGCGCCGGGCGGCTTTTGGCGCTTGGCGACCAGGCCGGATGATGTCGCGCCGGTGCTGCTGGATTTGTTGATCGCGGCGGAGGATCGGCGCTTCTACCAACATGCCGGCGTTGACCCCCTGGCGCTTGGTCGCGCGGCGGGGCAATGGCTACGCGCGGGGCGTGTGATCTCGGGCGGGTCCACCATCACCATGCAGGCGGCGCGCTTGCTGGAACCGCGCCCGCGCGGGCTGCGTGCCAAGGCAATTGAAATCTTCCGCGCCTTTCAGTTGGAAGCGCGCTTCAGCAAGCGGGAAATCCTGGGCATTTGGCTGACGCTGGCACCGCAGGGCGGCAATATTGAAGGCATCCGCGCCGGAGCTTTGGCCTGGTTTGGCCGCCCCGCCCATCGATTGGATGCGGCCGAGGCAGCCTTGCTGATTGCGCTGGCCCGCCGCCCAGCCGCCCTCAGCCCGGATCGCCATGCCGAAGCAGCCCGCGCGGCGCGGGATGATGTGCTGAAGCGGCGCGGGGCGGCGATGCTATCCCCCGAAGATCAAGCTTTGGCGCTGGCCGCACCCCTGCCCAGCGCGCGCCTGCCCATGCCCGCCCTGGCGCCGCATCTGGTGCGGGAATTGGCGCGTGGCGGCGCCTCACCCATCCGCAGCAGCTTGGATGCAGGGTTGCAACGCGCCAGCGAAAGACTAGCCAATGAGGCGCTGGCGCGTTTGCCGGAACGCGCCAGTGTCGCGCTGATCGTCGCTGATCTTCGCACCCGCGAAACCCGCGCCTTGGTGGGCGGCGTCTTTGGCGCGGAAAGCCGCGCCGGCGCGCTGGATTTGACTCGCGCCACCCGTTCCCCGGGTTCGGCCTTGAAGCCCTTTCTCTACGCCATGGCGTTTGAACAGGGGCTGGTGCGGCCCGATACCCTGCTTTCCGATCTGCCGCGCCGCTTTGGCGCCTATGCGCCGGAGAATTTTGATCGCGGTTTTACGGGCCGCATCACGGCGGCGGAGGCCTTGCGGCTTTCGCTCAACCTGCCGGCGGTAGCGCTTCTGGATGGCATCGGCCCGGCGCGTTTCGCGGCATCACTCCGCTCCGCCGGGGCCGCACCGGTGCTGCCGCGCGGGGTGGATGCGTCGCTGCCATTGGCGCTTGGGGGCGCGGGGACGAATCTGCGCGATATGGTCGGACTTTACGCCGCGCTTGGCGATGGCGGCCGGGCGGGGGCGCTGCGCTTCACACCCGGGCAAGGCGCCGGCGCGCCGGTGTTGGAAGCGCGCGCTGCCGCCGCCGTGGCAGGGGTGTTGGTGCAGGATTTCCCAGGTGGCGGGCCACGTGGCGTGGCGTGGAAAACCGGCACATCCTGGGGCGGGCGGGATGCCTGGGCGCTTGGTTTTGATGGCCGGCATGTCGCCGGGGTTTGGGTGGGGCGGCCCGATGGCACGCCGATCCCGGGCCTAACGGGGCGGGACGCGGCTTTGCCGGTACTCGCCAAGCTTTTTGCCCTGCTGCCGGAAGCACCTTTGGAACGCACGCCAAGCCGCCCCGATACGCCCGTGGCTGCCTTGGGGAGCGATCCGCTGCGCCTGATCTTCCCCCCACCCGGCGCGGTTCTGGCCGAAGGCGCGGGGCCGGTGGTGCTGCGCGTTGCCGGCGGGCGGCGGCCTTTGACCTTTTTGGTGGATGGCGCGCCATTGGCACCCGCGGCGGCGCGGCGGGAATTGGGCTGGCTGCCCCCCGGCCCCGGCTTTTACCGTATTGCCATCATGGATGCCGAAGGCGCGCTGGTGGCGGCGGATTTGCGCGTGGCGGCGCCCGGTGCCCGCCCCGCCGAGGGGGCAGTGCTACGGCTTTTGCCCGCTGACTAAGGGCAGGGCTTGCGCGATGGCGCGGCTCGCCTGACGTTATGGGTTGGAAAGACGGAGCAGAGCGTGGCGCAGTTCAAAGGCACTGAAAGATACGTCGCAACCCGAGAGCTGGAGGTCGCGGTAAATGCCGCGGTGGCGCTGGAACGCCCGCTGCTGATCAAGGGCGAACCTGGGACGGGCAAGACCGTACTGGCGCAGGAAATCGCCAAGGCGCTCGGCTATCCGCTGATTGAATGGCACATCAAATCCACCACCAAGGCACAGCAGGGCTTGTATGAATATGATGCCGTGAGCCGGCTCCGTGATGGCCAGCTTGGCGACCCGCGTGTGCATGACATCGCCAATTACATTGTGCGCGGCAAATTGTGGGAGGCCTTTGAGGCTGACCACCCCGTCGTGCTGCTGATTGATGAAATCGACAAGGCCGATATCGAATTCCCGAATGATCTGCTGCTTGAGATCGATCGCATGGAATTCTACGTCTATGAACTGCGTCGCAGCATCAAGGCACGGCATCGGCCGGTAGTGATCATCACCTCCAACAATGAAAAGGAATTGCCGGACGCGTTTCTGCGCCGCTGCTTCTTCCATTACATCCGCTTCCCGGATCGGGAGACGATGGAAAAGATCGTGCAGACGCATTTCCCGAATATTCGCCAGGATTTGCTGCGCGAAGCGCTGACCGTGTTCTTTGATGTGCGCAATGTATCTGAATTGAAAAAGAAGCCCGCCACATCCGAATTATTGGATTGGCTGAAGCTGCTGACAATTGAAGACATGCCGCCGGAAGCGCTCCGCAGCCAGGACAATAAAACCGCCATCCCGCCGCTTTATGGCGCGCTGTTAAAGAACGAACAGGATGTGCATTTGTTTGAACGGCTCGCTTTCCTGACGCGGCGGAAGGTTTGATGCGGCGGCATCCGGCATAGGCGGCACAGATGTTCGCGCCCTTCATCATTGCTCTACGCGCCGCTGGTGTGCCGGCTTCCATTACGGAATATCTGGCGCTGCTGCGCGCGCTGAAAGCCGGCGTGGCAGGGTTTGATGTGGAGGATTTCTACCATTTGGCGCGCGCGGCGCTGGTGAAGGATGAACGGCACCTGGACCGCTTCGACCGCGTCTTTGGCGAAATCTTCAAGGGATTGGAATCGCCGCCCGGCACAGCGGAAACCACGGTGGAAATTCCCGCCGAATGGCTGCGCAAAATGGCCGAGAAATTTCTGACCGAGGAAGAACGCGCGCAGATTGAAGCGTTGGGCGGCTTCGATAAGCTGATGGAAACGCTGCGGCAGCGTTTGGCGGAACAGAAGGGCCGGCATCAGGGTGGTTCGAAATGGATCGGTACCGCCGGCACATCACCCTTCGGTGCCTATGGCTATAACCCGGAAGGGGTGCGGATCGGCCAGGAAGAAAGCCGCAATCGCCGCGCTGCCAAGGTTTGGGATAAGCGCGTCTATAAGGATTTGGATGAGGATGAGGCGCTGTCATCCCGCAATATGAAAGTCGCGCTACGGCGCCTGCGCCGTTTTGCGCGCACCGGCGCAGCCACAGAATTGGATATGCCAGGGACCATTGGTGCGACGGCGCGCAATGGTGGTTCGCTTGATCTGCATATGGTGCCGGAACGGCGCAATGCGGTGAAGGTGCTGCTGCTGATGGATATTGGCGGTTCGATGGATGATCATATCCGCATCTGTCAGGAATTATTTTCAGCAGCACGCGGCGAATTCAAGCATCTGGAATTCTACTACTTCCATAACTGCCCCTATGAACGGCTCTGGCGCGAAAATCGCCGCCGCAAGGAAACAGAGAAAACCACGCAGGAAGTGCTGCGCACTTATGGCCCGGATTGGCGCCTGGTATTCGTGGGTGATGCCACCATGGGGCCTTATGAAATCTCTCAACCCGGCGGTTCGGTTGAGCATTGGAATGAGGAATCGGGCGTGGTCTGGATGGGCCGCTTGACGCGGCATTTCCGCCGCGCTGCCTGGCTCAATCCCGTGGACCAGCAGCATTGGCGCTATACCCATTCCATCGGCATGATGCAGGGGCTGATGGAAAACCGCATGCATCCGCTAACCTTGGCGGGGCTTGAATCCATGGCGCGGGAATTGGCGAAATGATGCCCGCGCCCTTTCCATTATTGACACAGAAGGAAGCTTTGTTTCATGGCCACTAAGCCTCGTCTGCCGCGGGGGCGGCAATTCTTTGCCAATCCAGGCCCGACCAATATCCCCGATTCCGTGCTGCATGCAGTGGCGCATGTCACGATTGATTTCAATGATCCGGCTTTCATCAAGGTCTATGAGAAATGCGTAGCTGGCTTGAAGCGCGTGCTGAAGACCAATCAGCAAATCTTCATGTACACGGGTTCTGGTCACGCGGCCTGGGAAGCAAGCCTAGTCAATCTATTCTCCCCGGGTGATAAGCTGGCCATTATCGAAACCGGTCATTTTTCCCAGAATTGGGCTCAGATGGCCGAAGATTTGTCGTTGGAAGTGCAGACCATTGGTGCGGATTGGCGTCGCGGTCTAGATTTTGCCACGCTGCGCGCCACCCTCGCCGCCGATAAAACACACAGCATCAAGGCTGTTTGCGCGGTGCATAATGAAACCGCCACGGGCATGGAATTGCCGTTGAAGCAAGTGCGCGCGGTGATGGATGAAGTGGGCCACCCCGCCCTGCTGTTGAGTGATACGATTTCATCGCTTGCTTCGCTCGATTTCCGCATGGATGAATGGGGGATAGATGTTGCCGTGGGCGGTAGCCAAAAGGGCTTGATGCTGCCCACCGGCATGTCCTTCACCGGCGTTTCCGCCAAAGCGATGGAAGCACACAAAACATCGCGCCTGCCGAAATCCTATTTCTCCTGGACGAAAATGCTGTCCCGTCCGCTGAAATCTTTTATCGGCACCACACCAACATCGCTTTTCTACGGTTTGGAAGAAAGCCTGCGGCTGCTGGAAGAAGAAGGGCTTGATGAGGTTTTTGCGCGCCATTCGCGCTTGGCGGAAGCGGTGCGGCGCTGCGTGCGCCATTGGTCTGGCAATGCCGGGCCGCAGCTTTTTTGCACCAACCCGGATCGGTATTCCGATACTGTAACGTCCATTCTGATGCCCGAAGGCCATGATGCGGAAGCGGTGCGCCGCACCGCACTACAGACCTTCAATGTATCGCTCGGTGGCGGGCTTGGGCCTTTGGGCGGCAAGGTGTTCCGCATCGGTCATTTGGGAGATTTGAATGAGCCGATGATCCTGGGCACGCTTTCCGTGGTTGAAATGGCGCTGAAGCTTAATGGCGTGCCGCATGCGCCAGGTGGTGTGGCGGCGGCCATGGAATATCTGGCGGAAGCCGCGCGTTGAACTGGAGCATTTCCAAGCCAAGTGGCATCACTTGGCGGCTCGGGAAATGCGACCAAACATGCACTAAATCAGGGGCGCGCCATCGCGCGCGCCCCAAACGATCATAACCGGCCGCAACGAGCCGGAATTGCAGGAGGAAGCAAGGCAATGTCCATAACCCAACGCGGCGTTTATCGCCATGCCGATATGCAGCGGCTGTTCAACCCTGCCTCGATTGCCGTGATCGGCGCTTCCCCGCGCGCGGGTTCCTTCGCGGATCGCACCATCAGCGCGCTGTCTGGCTATACGGGTCGGTTGCATTTGGTGAATAGCCGGTATGAGAAAATTGGCGAAAGGCCTTGCTACCCTTCCGTTGCTGCGCTGCCAGAAGTGCCGGATTGCTGCATTGTGGTTGCTGCCAAGGATGCGGTGGAAGAAATAGCCACCGATTGCGCCAAGGCGGGTGTGGGCGGCGTGATGATTTATGCCTCCGGCTTTTCGGAAACCGGGCGCGCTGAGGATATCATCGCGCAACAGCGCCTAGCCGCGATTGGGCGCCATGCGGGGATGCGGATTGTCGGGCCAAATTGTATTGGCATGTTGAATTTCGGCAGCAAGGCCGGCGTGACCTTCATGATCCCGCCGCCCATGGAAGCGCCCTTGCCGCAGGCGCTTGGCCTGGTCAGCCAATCCGGCGCACTTGGTTTTTCGCTCGCGCAGGCGGTGATGCGCGGGGTTTCCGTGAGCCACCTTCTCACTACCGGCAATTCTTCCGATATTGATGTCGCGGATTGCGTTTCCTTCCTGGCCGATGATCCGGGGTGCAAGGCGATTGCCTGCGTCTTTGAAGGCATGCCGGACCCGATGCGCTTCATCGAAGCTGCGCAAATTGCCGATGCCGCCGACAAGCCCTTGGTGGTGTTCAAGCTTGGCACGGGCGAACAGGGCGCTGCCGCTGCTATGTCCCATACAGGTTCGCTCGCGGGCTCTCAGGCGGCCTATCGTGCGGCGTTTGAACGTGCGGGCGCGATCCTGGTGGATAATTTTGAAGCCATGGTGGAAACCGCCTCCTTCCTCGCCAAGGCGCCGCCGCCCAAGGCGCGCGGCGTTGCGGTGGTGGCGGTATCCGGCGGTGCGGCCATCATGTCCGCCGATCGCGCGGAAGAACGTGGCATTCCACTGCCGCAACCAACCCCGCCGGTGCAGGCCATATTGGAATCACGCATTCCGGATTTCGGTTCTGCGCGCAATCCGTGTGATGTCACGGCGCAAGTCGCGAATGATCCAGAAAGCCTGACCGCCTGCGCTTCCGCCATGTTGGGTGAGGAGCATTACGGCACCCTGCTTTACGCGCAGATTTATTCAACCGAGCTTTCCGCCAAGCGCCCCGGCGAATTGGCGGCCATCGCCGAACAACATGACAAGCCGATTTGCGTGGTCTGGACCACAGAATGGCTGGAAGGCTTCGGTTCGAAGGAGGCAGAACAAAACCCGCGCATCGGCCTGTTCCGTTCCATGGATCGCTGCTTTGCCACGCTGGATCATTGGCATAAGCGCGAAGAAAGGCGCAGCGCCGGCCCACGCAACTATACGCGCATATCGCGGGCAGAAGCGGCAAGCGAAGCGGCAGCTTTGATCAAGGCTGCACAAGATCGCACACTGACCGAACGCGAAGCGAAGCAGGTGCTGGCAGCCTATGGCGTGCCGGTGGTGCCGGAACAGCTGACCACGACGGAAGAGGAGGCGCTGACCGCCGCCAAGGCGCTCGGCTGGCCAGTCGCGATCAAGGTGGAAAGCCCCAATCTGCCGCATAAAACTGAAGCGGGTGTGATACGCCTGAAGCTGAAGGATGAGGCGGAATTGCGCGAAGCCTTTCGCGCCGTGATGGCCAATGCCAAGCACCATGCGCCCAATGCGCGCATCAATGGCGTGCTGGTGCAGCCCATGGCGAAGCCTGGCGTTGAAATCATGGTAGGTGCGCGCATTGATCCGCTGATGGGCCCACTGATTGTCGCTGGGCTTGGCGGTGTGCTGGTGGAATTGATGCGCGATTCAGCGCTGGCGCTTGCCCCCGTCACGCAAGGCGAGGCGCTTGGCTTGCTGAGCCGGCTAAAAGGCCGCGCGGCACTGGAAGGCTTCCGCGGTGCGCCCGCCGCCGATATGGATCGGCTGGCCGATATCATCGTCCGGCTGTCGGAATTTGCCGCAGATCAGCGTGATCTGATCGCTGAGTTGGATGTGAACCCCATCATCATCGCCGGCAGTGACGCTGTCGCGGTGGATGCACTCATTGTGAAAGCCTGAGGCAATATCATGAATAAGCCCCTTTTCCTGCTCTGGACCGATGGTGCGGAAGCCTATCGCAAAGCGATCACCGCAGCGGGGCTTGATCAGCGCATTCGGCTGGAAGAATTACCGCGCAATGCAACGCCAAGTACAGCGCAATTGCAGGAAGCGGAGGCGATGCTGACCTGGGGGCCGCCCGCTGGAACACTCGCGCAAATGCCAAAACTCCGCTGGGCGCAGGCGCTGACAGCGGGGGTAGAACATTGGCTGGCCCGCACGGATTTATCGCCTGGCCTGACACTGACTTGTGCGCGGGGGACGCATCGCGTTCAAATGCCAGAAAATATTCTGGGCGCGCTGTTTCATATCACCAAACCCTATGCCGCCATTGTCGGCGATAATGCCGCCAGCACCTGGACGCGCCGCGTTTCTTCCACGCTGGCAGGGCAGACGCTTGGCATTCTGGGCCTTGGCGCGATTGGGCAGGAATTGGCGCGCAAGGCTGCGGCTTTGGAAATGCGCGTAATAGGCACGCGCCGTGCGACCGGCGCCTTGGCGCATGTGGAACGTGTTTATGCGCCGGAAGAAACGGATGAAGTGCTCGCGCAATCCGATTTTGTCGTGCTGCTGCTGCCCGCCACGCCCGAGACAGAAAACATCATCAATGCCGCGCGGCTTGCGCGTATGAAGAAAACCGCCTGGTTGCTCAATTTCGGGCGCGGCGCCTTAATTGATGATGCCGCTTTGGTGGCCGCGGCCAAATCCGGCACCATCGCCGGCGCCATCCTGGATGTGTTCCGCCAGGAACCGCTGCCCAAGGATGATCCTTTCTGGGGCACGGAAAATATCCTGGTCCTGCCGCATATTGGTGGGCTGCATCCGGCGCGCGATTCCATGGTGGCGGCGCTGCTGGTGGAGAATCTGCGCCGCTTTTTGGATGGCGCATCGCTCAAGGAAGTGGTGGATCGCAAGGCGGGCTACTGAACGCCATGGCCTATGCGCCTTTTGATCTCAGCGGCAAGGTGGCGCTGATCACCGGCGGCAATTCCGGCATTGGGCTTGGCATGGCGCGCGCGCTGGCAGAAGCCGGTGCGGATATCGCGATATGGGGCAGCAATCCCGCGAA
>CAIMVB010000333.1 GCA_903844785.1 uncultured Rhodospirillales bacterium
AGAATGCGGTCACGGACACTGGCCGAAGTGTCAATCGGTGCAAGCAGGCTGGTCATGGGCTCCAGGCTTTGGTCAGGTGACCAATCGGGGCAATCTAGGCCGATTCGCGCCAAGGGCAACAAGAAAGCCGAAAATTGACAGAAATCACCCCCGAAGGTATTTGGTCAGACGACTGATTTGTACAGGGCCGAGACGGCGCCTTGACCCAATGGCAGCTGCCGGCCCGCATGTGGGAGGAAGCCTTGGTATGAGCGCAGCGCAGGAAATCACCCAATCCGGCTATTTCGGCGGCGAAGCCCCCGCAGATCGCGCCCGGCGCATCGCGCCGATTATCGCGGCATCCTCCAATCAAATCGAACGCGACCGCGCCTTGCCGAAGGAATTGCTGGATGCGCTGCATGGCGCGGCGCTGTTCCGAACCCTGCTGCCGCGTGCCTTCCGCGGCGAAGAAGTGCCACTGCATGATTTCGTGCAGATGCAGATCGTGATCGCCGCCGCCGATGCCAGCACCGCTTGGTGCGTTGGTCAGGCTTCCGGCTGTTCCATGGCGGCGGCCTATCTGAAGCCAGAAATCGCTTATGAGATTTGGGGCGCTGATCCGCGCGCCGTGCTCGCCTGGGGCATGGGGCCGCAATCCCGCGCCGTGGTGGTTGATGGCGGCTATATGGTGACCGGCAAATGGAATTTCGCCAGCGGCAGCCGGCACTGCACCTGGCTTGGTGGCCATTGCAAGGTGGTGGAACGCGATGGTTCCTTGCGCGGCGATGCGGAAGGCAACCCGATTGAGCGCACCATGCTGTTCAAGCGCGAAGTGCCGAAGATCACGGATAATTGGCGCGTCATGGGCCTGCGCGGCACGGGCAGCGACACTTACGAAGTCAAAGACCTGTTCGTGCCAGATGATTACACAGTGCAGCGCGATTTACCGACCAATCGGCAAACCGCCGGCACGCTGTATCACTTCACCAGCACCCATGCTTATGCGGCGGGTTTTGCCGGCGTGGCGCTTGGCATTTGCCGCGGCACGCTTGATGCCTTCATCACGCTGGCGTCCGATAAAACGCCCGCCGCCAGCACGCGCCCGATGCGCGATAGCCATGTGATTCAAAGCCTGGTGGCGCGTTCCGAAGCGCGTTGGCGCTCCGCGCGCAGCCTGTTGTTGGAAACCCTGCGGGATTGCTGGCGACGCGCTGAAGCCGGGCTTGAAATGACCAATGATGAGCGGGTTTCGATCCGCCTTGCTTCCACCTTCGCCATTCAGACCTCACGCGAAGTGGTGGAGACCATTTATCAGGAAGCCGGTTCCACCGCGATTTTCGAAGATAATCCCTTTGAACGGCGCTTCCGCGACATGCATGCGGTTAGCCAGCAAGTGCAAGGCCGCAGCGCGCATTTTGAAGCGGTGGGGCAGCATCTGCTGGGGCAGACGCCACATGCGCGCTTCCTTTGAGGCGCCGAAGCCGAATGAGGTCATGGCAGAAAGGCTAACGCCCGCCATAGGCATGCGCGAGCCCGAACGGGCGACGCCGCTTATGCGGCGAAGCCAAGCGCGCGGAGGCGCGCGCCGGCGCTGAAGCATTTTCAAGCC
>CAIMVB010000334.1 GCA_903844785.1 uncultured Rhodospirillales bacterium
GGATTGGCATCGGTGTAAAGCCGCGCATTTGTGGCACGCGGCGCGATATCCAAAGCGCCGCTATGGCCCTGGCGCACTGCCTTCACTGCGGCTGCCGCACGCGAAAGCGCAGCATCCGACAATTCCCCTGCATGGGCGTAGCCAGCCGCTTCACCGGCCACGGCACGCAAGCCGAAGCCGCGCGTTGCATCGTAGCTCGCGGAACGGATGCGGCCATCATCCAGCGAAATCGCCTCGCTTTCCCGATATTCCAGGAACAGCTCGCCATCTTCACAGCCCGCCGTTGCGTCGCGTAATTGGCGTTCGGCCCCCGCGCGATCCAGCAGCGTGAAGAATAGATCATCGGTAATGCCGAGCGCGTTCATGGTTATTCCTTCGCGGGTCAGGCTGTCAGAGAAGCGGTTGCGCGTGGGCGGCGCAAGCCATGAATGGCGGCAAGGGCTGTCGCCAGCACCAGTACCGCAATGCTTTGGTGCATAGTGCCAAGCCAAACCGGAACAACGGCCAGCAGCGTTGCAATGCCAAGCGCATATTGCAGCGCCACCGCGCCCGTCAGCGCCAGCACCGCACCACGCGCGAAGCCGGGGGGAAGCCGGCGCCACGCCAGCACGCCGGCGATGGTGGCCACCACCAGCACGGCGGTTGCCAAAAGCCGATGGTTGAACTGTACGGCGGCGATATTGGCGGTGAAATTCGCCAGGGCCGGCGCCAGATCCCAATAGCCCGCAGGCACCAGCCGACCATCCATCAAGGGAAAGGTATTGTAGCTGAAGCCCGCGCGAATCCCGGCCACAAAGCCGCCCGCCAGCATGGCCAGCACCGCAAGCCCCGCCGTGGCATGCACCAAGCCGCGCAGCGCCCCCGCATCGCTCGGCGCGTTACGCTCAGGCCGCAACAGGCTAAGCGCGGTCCAGAACAACATCCCGAACAGGATGAAAGCCAAGCCGAGATGGATCACCAGCCGATAGGGTGAAACGGCGGTGCGGTCCGCTTGAAAGCCCGAAGCCACCATGAACCAGCCAATGGCGCCTTGCAGCCCACCCAGTGCCAGTAGCAGCAAAAGCCGCGGCTTGAGCGCGGCCGGCACGCGCCCGCGCAGCCAGAACCAGGCAAGCCCCACAACATAAGCCAAGCCAATCAGCCGGCCCCAAAGCCGATGCCCCCATTCCAGCCAGAAAATCTCCTTAAAGCCTTCAAGGCCAAAACCCTGATTGACCAGCTGATATTGCGGAATGGTGCGGTACAGATCGTAAAGCCGTTCCCATTCGGCCTGCGATAGCGGCGGCAGCGTGCCGGCAATGGGCGCCCATTCCATAATGGAAAGGCCGGAACCGGTCAGACGCGTGGCGCCCCCCAGCCCCACCATGAACCAGACCATGCCGGCCATGCCAAGCAGCCAAAAGGCGATGGAGCGGGTCGCGCTGCGGTCCTGGGCGGCGGCGATATCTGCGGGCAGGGAGCGTGTGTCGAACGGCATGGCGGGCATATAGGGGCAGTCGATGGCCGATGCACCCCTGCTTGCCCTCACTTGGTGGCCCTGCTACCGCAAAATCCTCATGCCCTCCGACACTGCTCTGCCCCCGGCCGCGCCGCTTATTTCGGTGGTGGTCCCGGTGCGTAATGAAGCCCCGAATATCGCGCCCCTGATTGCCGAAATCAGCGCTGCCTTGGCCGGTGTGGCGCATGAGATTGTCTATGTGGATGATGGTTCCACCGATGCCACCCCCCAGGAATTGGCCGCAGCGCGGGCAGAAGGCGCGCCCTTGCGCGTGCTGCGCCATCGCGCTTCCTGCGGCCAATCGGCGGCGGTCATCACCGGGGTGAAGGCAGCGCGGGGCGAATGGATCGCGACCCTTGACGGCGATGGCCAGAACGACCCTGCCGATATTCCGCGGCTTCTGGCCCGCGCCGTGGCCGAGGCCGGTACGGGCGCCCCGGTGCTGATCGCCGGGCATCGCGTCAATCGGCGCGATTCGGCCGTGAAGCGCTTCAGCAGCCGTTTCGCCAATCGTTTCCGCGCCTGGATGCTGCGCGATGCCACGCCGGATACCGGTTGCGGGCTGAAGGTATTTTCGCGCGCATTGTTTCTTGGCCTGCCGCATTTTGATCACATGCACCGCTTCCTGCCGGCGCTGACGCTGCGGGCCGGCGGCCTGGTGATCAGTGAACCGGTGAACCATCGCCCGCGCGTGCGCGGCACATCCAATTACGGCACGCTGGATCGGCTGGCCGTCAGCATCCTGGACCTGATTGGCGTTGCCTGGCTGCAAAGGCGCGGCAAGCGCCCGGTGATAGAGCCAGAGGCATGAACTCGCCCGCGCCTGCCGCCCGGCGGCGGGCGGCGCTGATTAGGCTGCTGGTGCTGGCTTTGGGGCTGATGGTCGGCGGGTTTTTGCTGAAATCGCTTGGTGCGGCGCCGGGTACAGCCTGGGTGGATGAATATGTGCTGGGCCAGGGGTTGCTGGGGGATGCGATCTTTGTGCTCGCCGGGGCGGCGCTGACGGCGGCCGGCGTGCCGCGACAGGGTATCGCCTTTCTGGGCGGCTATGCCTTCGGCGCGGTAGAAGGCACGGCGCTGACCATGGCGGCGCAGATCCTGGGCTGTGGCTTGGCTTATGCTTGGGCGCGCGCCATTGGCCGCCCTTGGGCGGAAGCGCGGCTTGCGGGGCGTTTCGGCCACCGGTTGCGCCCGATGCGGGATGTGCTGATTGGCAGCCCCTTTGGCGCCACGCTGGCGCTCAGGCTGCTGCCGATTGGCAATAATCTGGCGGTCAATCTGCTGGCCGGCATGGCGGGGGTGCCGTTTGTGGCGTTTCTGGCGGCCTCGGCGCTTGGCTATGTGCCGCAGACGGTGATCTTCGCC
>CAIMVB010000335.1 GCA_903844785.1 uncultured Rhodospirillales bacterium
CCTGATGGCGTATAAGGATGAATATGAAGTCGCGCGGCTGCATAGCCTGCCGGAATGGCGCAGCATGCTGTCGCAGGGTTTTACGGGTACGCAGCGCATTGAGATGCATCTGGCGCCGCCGATCATGACCAAGCTGAACCCGGATACGGGCTTGCCCGTGAAACAGGAATTTGGCCCCTGGATGCTGAAGGCGATGGGCTTTCTGCGCCACGGCAAGTTCCTGCGCGGCACCTGGCTTGATCCTTTCGCGTGCACCACGGAAAGGCGCGAAGAACGCGCACTGCCCGGTGAATATCGTGCGGGGCTGGAAGCGCTGCTGCCGCGGCTTTCACCCGAAACCCATGGCGCGATTTGTGATTGGGCGGAAGCCGCCGCCGGCATCAAGGGCTTTGGCCATGTGAAGGCGCGCAATTTGGCTGCAACGCGCGCACGCATGGCCGATATCGCCAAGGGAATCTCAGCATGAGTGCCGCTGCCTTCGACCTGCCGGAAGAAACCCGCGCGCTGCAAAGTGTCGCTCGGGATCTCGCCCGCGATGTGCTGGCACCCAAAGCCCTACAATGGGACAAGGACCAGCATTTCCCGGTGGCAGAAATGCGCGAAGCGGCAGCACTTGGCATGGCGGCGCTTTATGTGCGGGAAGACTCCGGCGGTGCGGGCCTGACGCGCTTGGATGCTGCGGTGGTGTTTGAAGCCCTTGCCACCGGCTGCCCCACCATCAGCGCCTTCATGTCCATCCATAACATGGTCGCCTGGATGATTGACCGCTTCGGAAATGATGCGCAGCGCAGTGCCTGGTTGCCGAAGCTGATCACCATGGAAGCGATCGCCTCCTATTGCCTGACAGAACCCGGTTCCGGCAGTGATGCCGCAGCGCTGAAAGGCCGCGCTTCGCGCGATAATCAAGGCTATGTGCTGAATGGCACCAAGCAATTCATCTCGGGTGCCGGGGTTTCTGATCTTTATCTGACCATGCTCCGCACGGGCGGCGATGGGCCGGGTGGTGTTTCTGCGCTGTTGATTCCGAAGGATACGCCCGGGCTTTCCTTCGGTGCGGTTGAACGGAAAATGGGATGGAATGCGCAGCCGACGCGACAGGTGATTTTGGAAGATGCGCGTGTTGGCGCTGAAGCGCTGCTGGGTGCGGAAGGGCAGGGCTTTCGCTTCGCCATGGCGGGTTTGGATGGTGGGCGCTTGAATATCGCTGCCTGTTCGCTGGGTGGCGCGGAAGCGGCTTTGGATATCGCGCTGCGCTACACGCAGGAACGCCGCGCCTTTGGCAAGGCGATTAGCGATTTCCAGAATACGCAATTCAAGCTGGCTGATATGCGGATTGAATTGGAAGCCGCACGCGCCCTGCTGTGGCGCGCCTGCGCCAAGCTTGATGTGGGGGAAGCTGACGCCACCATGTATTGCGCCATGGCCAAGCGGTTTGTGACGGATACCGCAAGCCGTGTTGCGGATGATGCGCTGCAATTGCTGGGCGGTTATGGCTATTTGGCCGAATATGGCGTTGAGAAAATCGTGCGGGATTTGCGCGTGCATCGCATTCTGGAAGGCACGAATGAAATCATGCGTATGATTGTCGCGCGCAAGATGTTGGGCGGCTGAAGGCGCTTTACGCGCGCTTGCCGCGCAGCCAGGCCAGCGTGCCGCCAAGCCCGGCCAGATCGGCGCGAAATTTTGCCCCATGCAAGGTCAGCCCATGGCCCAAAGCCTTGCCCGCATGGTGCCAAAGCCGCGCCCATGCTTCCCGCCGCGCTGCTGCCGTGCCCCGCATCAGCAGCATGTAATGCAGCCTGCTCCAGGCCATATGCCGTGCCTTGAAGGCCGATAGCGCTTCAGAAGGCGCGGAAGAACCACCGCCCGCGTGATGCATCACCGCATCCGGCACCAATACCAAGGCGCGCCCCTTGGCGCGGGCGGCGGCGCAAATCGCATCATCTTCGTAGAACAGAAAGAAATCCTCGTTGAAGCGCAGCCCTTCGGATGCCCGCAGCAACATGCAGGCGCCAGAAAGGAACTCCGCGCAAAGCGGGCCCTCGGGCCAGGGCTCTGCATCACGTTTGCGCGAAAGCTTGCGGCGATGGAGTTGTTCCACATCCCATGACCGCACGCGCGCCCCACTCTCATCGCACAGCATGGGGGCCAGGATCGCCGCATCGGGAAAGGCGTCCGCAGCGGCGACAAGCCGCGTCATCGCTGCAGCATCCAGCCGCGTATCCGGGTTGGCGAGCAGCACGAATTCCGTTTCGGCGGCATTCATCCCGATATTGCAGCCCGCGCCAAAACCAAGATTAGCGCCATTACGGATCACTCGCGCGCCGGCAGCTTCCGCCACCGCGGCGCTGTCATCGCTGCTGGCATTATCAACAATGATCACGCCCATGCCGGGCGGCACACTCGCCAGAAAGCCGCGCAAGGCTCCCGCGCTGTTATAGGCAACGCTGATGAGGCTGACGCGCGCTTGCTCCACGCTGCGGCTTAGCCCTTCAGGCCGCGCAGCCCCGCGCAAATGCGTTCCACCTGCTGATCAGTCAATTCAGGATACATGGGCAGGCTCATTACCTCCTGCGCTGCATCGGCGGTCTCGGCGCAGGCGGCGGGGCCAAGTGGTACGCGGCCTTGATAGGCGGGCTGCAAATGCACCGGCACCGGGTAATGAATGCCCGTGCCAATGCCCTGTTCCTTCAGTTTGGCTTGCACCGCGGCACGATCCGGCACGCGCAGCACGTATTGATGGAACACATGCTCTGCCCCCGCGCGGCGCTGTGGCGGCGCATAGGGGCCACCGGAAAGCGCGGCATCATAGGCGGCCGCAATGGCGCGGCGGCGTTCATTGCCGGCATCAAGCGCCGTTAGCCTCACGCGCAAAATCGCGGCCTGCACTTCATCAAGGCGCGAATTCACACCGACTGTGTCGCTGATATAGCGTTCCTTCCAGCCATATTGCCGAATGGCCGCAATGCGATCCGCCAGCGCGTCATCATTTGTGGCCAGCACCCCGCCATCCCCGAGCGCACCAAGATTCTTCGTGGGGTAAAGGCTGAAGGCGGATGCCGTACCAAGTGTGCCAAGCTTGGCGCCATTCAGCGTGGCGCCATGGCATTGCGCGCAGTCTTCAATCAGGGCGATGCCCGCCGCGCGGGTCGCTTCCAGCATCGGCACCAAATCGCAAGCCTGGCCGTAAATATGCACTGGGATTACGGCGCGCAAAGGCGGCAGGCCGGGCGGCGGATGATCAATCACGCTCAGTAATTCATCCGCATCCATGGTGTAGGTATCGGGATCAATATCAAGCAAAAGCGGCGTCGCACCCACCATTTCAATCGCG
>CAIMVB010000336.1 GCA_903844785.1 uncultured Rhodospirillales bacterium
ACGTGATCCTCTCCACGCACAATATGCGTGATGCCCATTTCAAGGTCATCCACCACAGACGTGAAGGTATAAAGCGGCGAACCATCGGCGCGGATCAGCACCGGGTCTGAAATCGCCGAAAGCTTCACGCTGCGATCACCCAATACCTGATCCCGCCAGGAAACCGAGCGGGACGCCAGTAAAAAGCGCCAATAGGGCTGCTTGCCATTGGACAGCGCCTTTTCGTATTGCTCGCGCGTCATTTTCAGCGCTTCGCGGTCATACAGCGGCGGCTTACCCTCACGCCGGCGGCGTTCGCGCTTGTAGGCCAATTCCTCTTCGGTTTCGAAGCAGGGATAAAGCCGCCCGGCCGCCTTCAGTTTTTCCGCAGCCTCTGCATAGCGATCCAGCCGATCCGTCTGGCGCACCAGCCCATCCCAGGGCAGGCCAAGCCAGGTCAAGTCTTCCTCAATCGCCTCGGCATATTCCGTGCGAGACCGTTCCGTATCCGTATCATCCAAGCGCAGCAGGAATTGCCCGCCATGCCGGCGCGCCAAAAGCCAATTCGCGAGAGCCACACGCGCATTGCCAACATGCAAAAGCCCGGTGGGCGAAGGGGCGAAACGGAGCTTCATGCCTCATCCTCCGCATCCTCATCACGACGTGGATCGAGGATGCGCCAATTACGTTCTTCAGAATCACGCACGGGCATCTCGGCAAAGCCCTTTAATTCACTACCACTCACCCAGGCATTCTCCGATGCACCCACCACTTCCGCATCCTCGCCAAAGGCGAACCAGGAATCCAGAACAGCTTTCGCATCCAAGCCCGGGGCGCGGCAGCGTTCCACCGAATCCCGCACATAGCGGCGCGCGAAGGCATTGGCGTGTTCAATGCTCAAAAAGCCGCGCACTTCTTCAACTGGATCGGAGCCATTGCCGCCGGACAGATCCATGATGCGCACGGAGATGTCACCACCGCCGAAAAGCTGGGGATCGAGACCGCTGCTCATGAAATCAGCGCCGTGAAGCCATTGGTGATGGGGTAGCGCCGGTCGCGCCCAAAGGCGCGCGGCGTGATCTTCACACCTGGCGGTGCCTGACGGCGCTTATATTCGGCGCGATCCAGCAAGCGCCAAACGCGCAGCACAAGCGCACGATCAAAGCCATCGGCCACCAAGGCATCCACAGATTTTTCGCCTTCCACCAGCCCTTCCAGAATGGCGTCCAACACATCATAGGGCGGCAGGCTGTCCTGATCCTTCTGGTCGGGTTTCAATTCGGCGCTGGGTGGCTTGGTAATCACGCGTTCCGGCATCACCATACCGCGCGGCCCTAAACCACCTTCGGGGCAGTGTTCATTGCGCCAACGTGAGAGCGCGAAAACCGTGGTCTTGTACACATCCTTCAGCACGGAATAACCACCGCACATATCGCCATAGATCGTGGCATAGCCCGTACTCATTTCACTTTTATTGCCGGTGGTCAGCAGCATGTCGCCGAATTTGTTCGACAGCGCCATCAGCGTCACACCACGAATGCGCGATTGCAGGTTTTCTTCTGTGATATCGGGCGGGCGATTGCCAAAAGCGGGCGCCAGCATGCCAGCGAAAGCCTCCATCGCCGGGCCGATGCTGATATTCTCGTAGCGAATGCCCAAAAGCTGCGCGCATTCGGCAGCATCTTCCAGGCTTTCGATGCTGGTATAGGGTGACGGCATCATCACCGCGCGCACACGATCCGCCCCCAAGGCATCCACGGCGACCGCAGCGGAAATCGCGGAATCAATCCCACCGGAAAGGCCAAGCACCACGCCAGGGAAGCGGTTCTTGTTCACGTAATCGCGCAGCCCCAGCACCATGGCGCCGTAAATCTGTTCAAGCCTTGGCAGCGCGGGCGCGATTTCTCCCGCCGCGCAGACAAGCACGCCGCCATCGCGGCGCCATTCGGTGATGCGCAGCCCCTCGGTAAACATGGGCATGACATGCGCAAGTGACCGATCCGCATTCATTACAAAGGATGCCCCTTCGAACACCAGCTCATCCTGCCCGCCGACTTGGTTCACAAAGACAAAGCCAAGCCCGGTTTCAACGCAGCGTGATACTGCCAGATCAAGCCGCGCCTGATGCTTTTCAGCTTCGAAAGGCGAACCATTAATGGCGATCAGGATTTCAGCGCCGGTTTCACTCAATGTTTCGGAGACGGCGGGAAACCACCAATCCTCACAAATCATCAAACCAAGGCGGAAGCCGCGAAAGGGGATGGGGCCCGGCGCTGGGCCGGCGTCAAACACGCGCTTGTCGTCAAAAACGCCGTAATTCGGCAATTCATGCTTGGCGCGCCGCGCGGCGATTTGCCCGGCTTCCAGCAGGAAAAGCGCGTTATAGACCTTCTCCCCTTCCCGCCAGGGTCCGCCCACCACCAGGCCAGGGCCGCCATCGGCGGTCTCAGCGGCAAGGCTTGCAATCTCAGCCTCGCAAGCGGCGAGAAAGGCGGGCTTGCGCACCAAATCCTCTGGCGGATAGCCGGCGATGGAAAATTCCGGTGTTACCACCAGGTCAGCCCCAAGCCGCGCCGCCTCTGCCCGGGCCTTGCGGATCAATGCCGCATTGGCGGTCAGCGCGCCTTCATGGGGGTTGAGTTGCGCAAGCGCGATTTTCAAGGTCTCAGCCATGCGCGCCTTCTAGAGCTTTTCTTCGGCGGGTGAAATCACCCAATCGGGGCGCTTTTCATAACTGCCCGCCATTGCGCCGGCGCTCCTCACCGCGCTTGAGCAGGAATTCGCGGCCAATCTTCACGCGCGGCACACCATCATAGGCAACGATATCCGCCGTGGCATAGGTTTCGGACCAGGTATTGGGGATGAAGCTACCGGTCCCCACCACGTCAATCGGCGCCTTGGCTTCCGCCATGACCCGGCATTTGGTCACCCCAAAGCCCGAGGAAGCCACGATCCGCACCTTGGGGAAGCCCGCCTCATCCAAGGCTTCGCGCATGCGCCAGACAGCAGCGGCGGAAACACCGGTGCCGGTCAGGTGGCGAAGCTCCGTCTCGCTCCGGTAGCGCCGGGTCGCCTGCGGGGCGTGGCGTTCCAGAACGGCGTAGCTTTCGGCTGGATCAAGCCCTTCCAGAAAGCGCCCACCATGGGTGTCGAGCCGCATGGCAAGCCGGCCGGAAGCGGCCAATTCGGGGAAGCGACGCGCCACCGCCAGACCATCGGATACCTCCCGCCCGAAGTAATCCACCAGCACAGTCAGGTTTTCATTCGGGAAGGTTTCGTGGAACATCTCGGCAGCCCGCACCGTGCTGCCGGCATAGCCAATCAGCGCATGGGGCATGGTGCCATAGCCCTTGGGCGCACCAAACCAATGGGCGGTGGCGTCATTGGCATTGCCGATAAAGCCCTTGGCCCCTTCCGCCTGCGCGGCCCTGCTGCCGACTGAAGCCGCATAGGCCATCATGTCCTGCATTTCCGCGCCAGCGCAGTGGCGCGCTTCCATGGCAAGGAAGGCGGTTTGCGGCAATTCCAAGCACATTTGATAGGCGTTATGCGCCGCGACACAGGCCGCCCCCAGCTTCTGGAGCAGCATTGTTTCCAAATCCACCAAATTTTCGAAGGAACCATGGATATAAACCAGCGGATCGCCAGCACCCACCCATTGGCCTTCTTCATGCATCACTTCAATCTGGAAAGCGGTGCCACGCGAAGCCGCCACAGCATGCAGCCATTCCAGCATCAACCGCGGCGCGGAAATCACCGGGCGGCGCAGGAATACCGCATACGTCACCCTGGCATCACCAAAGCGGTGCACCACGGCCTTGGTGCGGTTGAAATAGCTATCGGCGCGGGCGGAAATCACCCGATCCGCGACATCCTCCGCCGCCGAGGGGCTGGCTTCCCCCCGGCTGCCCAACACGTTCACTGCGCTGCCTGAGCCGGTGCCGTAAGGCCGGCTACGCGCCGCGCCTTCAATTCCTCGGCAATCAGGAAGGCGAGTTCCAGCGATTGTTCGGCATTTAGCCGCGGATCGCAGGAAGTGGCGTAATTGGCGGCAAGATCGGTTTCAGAAAGCTTATGGGCACCGCCCAGGCATTCCGTGACATTGCTGCCAGTCATTTCCACATG
>CAIMVB010000337.1 GCA_903844785.1 uncultured Rhodospirillales bacterium
AAGCGGCAGCGGAACCGATTTTTGAGGTGATGCCGGGCTGGCCTGGTTCCACCCGCGGTGCCCGTTCCTATGCCGAATTACCGGCCGAGGCTGTGAAATATATCCGCCGGATCGAGGAATTGGTGGAAGCCCCGGTGGTGCTGCTTTCCACCAGCCCCGAACGTGACGACACCATCATGATGCGCGACCCCTTTGCGGGGTAGCTGATGGCCGCACCCCCGCTTCTGATCCTGCAGGATATCCGCCTGGGCTTTGGCACCACGCGGTTGCTGGATGGCGCCTCGCTTTCCGTGGCCCCTGGCGAAAGGCTGGCGCTGGTCGGGCGGAATGGCTCGGGCAAGTCAACGCTGTTGAAGATTGCCGCTGGGCTGATCGAACCGGAAGGCGGCACGCGCTTTCTGCAACCAGGTGCGACGCTGCGCGTTTTGGATCAGGAACCTGATCTTTCCGGTTTCGCGGATGTGATGTCCTATGTCGAAGCTGGGCTTGGCCCGGCGGATGATGCGTATCGCGCGCGCTATTTGCTGGAAAGCCTGGGGATGAGCGGCGCGGAAGCGCCTGCCGCGCTTTCAGGCGGAGAGGCGCGGCGTGCCGCCTTGGCGCGCGCTTTGGCGCCCTCGCCCGATATTTTGCTGTTGGATGAACCGACCAATCACCTTGATCTGCCGGTGATTGAATGGCTGGAAGCGGAACTGGCCGCGAGTGCATCGGCGCTGGTGCTGATCAGCCATGATCGGCGCTTTCTGGAAAGCCTTTCGCGCGCCATGGTCTGGCTGGATCGCGGCACCACGCGCCGCCTGGAACAGGGCTTTGGCGCTTTTGAGGGCTGGCGCGACCAGGTGCTGGAAGAAGAAGAACGCGATGCGCATAAGCTTGCGCGCAAAATCGTCCGTGAAGAACATTGGCTGCGCTATGGCGTAACCGCGCGGCGCAAGCGCAATGTAAGGCGGCTCGAAAACCTGCAAACCCTGCGCACCAAGCGCCGAGAGCGCAGCACCGCGCCCGGGCGTGTGAGCATGGCCGCGACCGAGGCTGGCGGGTCCGGTAATCTGGTGATTGCCGCTGACAATATCAGCAAATCCTTTGGTGATCGCCCGATCGTGCAGGGGTTTTCGACACGCATCATGCGCGGTGATCGCGTGGGTATTCTGGGGCCCAATGGCGCGGGCAAGACAACGCTTCTGAATATGCTGATCGGTACGCTGGCGCCGGATGCGGGCCAAATACTGCTCGGTGCCGGGATTGAAATGGTGGGGCTGGATCAGCGCCGTGCGGCGCTTGATCCCGCTGTGACGCTGGCGGAAGCGCTGACCGAAGGGCGCGGCGATATGGTGCATGTGGGCGGCGCGCCGCGCCATGTGCTTGGCTACATGAAGGATTTTCTGTTTACGCCGGAACAGGCGCGCACGCCGCTCGGTGCGCTTTCTGGCGGAGAACGCGGCCGGCTGATGCTGGCGCGCGCCTTCGCCAAACCATCCAACCTGCTGGTGCTGGATGAACCGACCAATGATCTTGATCTGGAAACGCTGGATCTATTGCAGGAGCTAATCGCGGATTACGCCGGCACGGTTTTGCTGGTGAGCCATGATCGCGATTTTCTGGATCGCTGCGTGACCAGCGTGATTGCCTTTGAAGAAGCCGGGCGCTGGCAGGAATATGCCGGCGGCTATAGCGATATGGTCGCGCAGCGCGGCCATGGCGTGCGGGCGCGCGCCGCTGAAAAGCAAAGCGCCGCACCGAAGCGCGAAGCATCGGTGCCTGCCAAGCCGGCCCCGCGCAAAAAGGGCCTTGGCGCGGTGGAGCAGCATGAATTGAAAACCCTGCCCGCCAAGATGGAAAAGCTTGCGGTGGAAATCGCCGCACTGGAAAAGCGCATCGCGGATCCGGCGTTTTATGCGCGCGATGCCGCGGGTTTTGCCAAATCGACCAGCGCGCTTGGCGCGGCGCAGGCCGCTTTGCAGGCGGCGGAAACACGCTGGCTGGAATTGGAAATCCTGCGCGAGGAAAGCGGCGGCTAGTCCCGCCGCGTCAGTAACCTTCTAAAAGCCCAAGCGCGGCCAGGCGCTGACAAAAGGCCAAGGCGCCCTCACCCAGGCTGGCGGGCGTGGTGCCTTCCGCCAATTGCGCCAACCAGTCGCATTCCGTGGCGCTCAGATTCTCCGCCCCACCATACCAACGCAACGCGCCGCCACCTTCAGGCAAGGGCACCAGATGGTGGTGCATGGCATCGGCCAAGCGTAGCTTGTCATCAGCGCCGGGCGGGCGGTGTGCCAAGCCGCGCGGCGAAAGCGGCAAGCGGTCGCGCGTAATGCGATCCATCGCCGCAAGTGCAATCTGTTCCAGCGCTGTCTGCGAAGACAGCGCCGACAATGCGGGCGCAAGCCTTGCAGCGATGGCGGCGGTGCCTTCAGCCTCTCCAAGGCGCCAGCTGGGGATACTGGCGCGCAGGGCTGGATTTTCCGCTTCTAGCGTTTCCAAAAGCTCCCGCAACATATCGGCGATGGACGCCTCAAGAAAACCGATGGTGATATGCAGCGAAGGCGCATCACCCGATTGCGCGGCGGCTTCATGCATCACGCCGCGCGGCAGATAAAGCGCATCACCGGGATTGAGGGTCAGCGCATGCGGCGCGCCGCCCGGGCTTTGCTGATTGGCCCAAGGTGTGGCGCGGCTTGGTAGTGGGAGGGGGATGTCATCCCAAACGCGCCAGGATTTGGCACCCGATACCTGCATGACCAGCACATCATGCGTATCAAAATGCACGCGGAAACCCTGCGCGCCCGGGGGCGTCAGATAGATATTCGCCTGCACCGGATGCAGAAACACCTTTTCCAGACCCCGGCAAAAGCGCGCGAGTGGGGCATGGAGTTCGTGGAATTGCGAAACCACCAGGCTGCCCCCCGCATCATGCCGGGCAAGCAGGCGCGGCAGGTCAATGCGGCTGCCTTCGCTTTGCAGGTATTCATCGGGCGGGATGGCGGCGCTGCCTTGCCGCCCGCCATCGGCCATGGTCACGCGCGGATGGCGCGCGGCATCGGTGCGCAAAAACGCATCCAGATCAGCAATGGAAAGCAAGCCCGCGTAACGATGAGGCGCCTTGCCTTGCAAAAGCCGCCAAGCAGTGCCTTCACGTAGCGCAAAAACCTCCTGCGGCGTCAGCGCGCCGAAGGCAAGCTGCCATGCGGCTTCGCCGAGTGTTTCTGTCATGCAGTATGCTGGATTCAGGTACCGCGACGGCCGCGCCCAGCGTCATCACGCGGGTCAGAATCGGTCATGGCCTTGCGCCGCGTGCCGCGCCCATTGCCAGGGCCATCACCGGGGTCAGCGTCGGTCAAGCCCGTGCCACGCCGGCCGCGCCCATTGCCAGGGCCATCGCCCGGGTCAGCATCGGTCAGGCCGGTACCGCGCCGCGTACCGCGGCCATTGCCCTGACCATCACCAGGGTCCGCATCGGTCAGGCCCGTGCCGCGCCGCGCGCCACGACCATTGCCCGGACCATCGCCGGGGTCTGAATCGGTCAGGCCCGTGCCACGCGGGCGACCGCGGCCGCGCCCTGGCCCATCAGAAGGGTCTGAATCCGTCACCACAGGGATGACTGGCGCCCTTGGCATTGGTTCAGCGCTCAGCGGCAAGGAAATGCCGGGCAAGATGGTTGCCGCAGACAAGTTCAGCACCAGAAGCCGGCGGCCTAAGCGATCCGGCTGTGGCTTCATGCTTGGCGTCCCATCAGCATCATCATTTTTGCCGTTTGTCATCGGGGGATGCCCTTTCTTAAATCGCTGTAAGAGATTCGCATTAATAGTGCACGAAATTCTCTGCTGTGGAAGTCTGCATTTATTATGATATTTTAATCTTGATGCTGCGGAGTTTTTCAAACTCCGCCGCCCAGCCATTAATCATTACTTACGAATTTTCTGCCCATAAACATCATTATCTCAACCGAATTTGATCTTTGGTATCAGCCGCCCCACTAGCCCGATATATTGCCTGCAGAAAAATCGAAATCCAGGCGGCGATAGGAGAGTTTTGTGACCAATCCGAATATGGCTTCGAACCAAGTTTCACTACCGTTGCATGCCGTGCAAGCGGCAGATTTGGCGGTTTTTCTGTCCGGGCTGGATGCGCAGACCGCTGCCTTTTTACGTGCTTCTGGCTTTACAGCGAAACCCGGCGAATTGGCCTTGCTCCCCGGATCTGCGGGGCTGGCGGGGGCTGTCATCGGGGTAGGTGCGGAAGCTTCACCATGGCATTACGGCGCGGCGCCCTTTGCCTTACCCGCCGATAGCCTATGGCATCTGGGCCAAGGCGTGACCGATACCGCCAATGCAGTGCTGGGCTGGCATCTGGGCGCCTATCGCTGGACCAAGCACAAAAAGCCGAACCGTGCGCCCGCGCAATTGGTGACACCGCCGGGAAGTGAAGAAGCGCTGATGCTGGCGCAAGCGATATGCAACGCGCGCGATCTGATTAACGCACCAGCGGCCGATTTGGGCCCTCAGCAATTGGCCGAAGCCGCGGCAAGCCTTGCCGAACGCCATGGCGGGCGCGCGGAAATCATCACCGGGCAAGCCCTGCAAGAAGGTTTTCCCTGCATGGCCGCCGTTGGTGCTGGCAGCCCGCGCGCACCCCATTTGGCGGTGCTGCGTTGGGAAGGCACGGCCGATGGTCCGCTCATTGCCCTTTGCGGCAAAGGGGTTTGCTTCGATACCGGGGGCCTCGACCTCAAGCCATCTGCCGGCATGCTGCGCATGAAGAAGGATATGGGTGGTGCTGCCGTTATGCTTGCGGTGGCAGAGATGGTGATGCGCGCGAAGCTGCCCATCCGCCTGCTGGTATTGATCGGCGCGGTGGAAAATGCCGTGTCAGGCCAAGCGATGCGCCCGATGGATGTGCTCCGCACACGCAAGGGGCTTCGGGTTGAAGTTGGCAATACGGATGCTGAAGGCCGCTTGGTGCTGTGCGATCTTTTGCAATTCGCCGCCGAACATCAGCCCAAAATGATCCTGGATGCCGCCACGCTGACAGGCGCGGCGCGCGTGGCGCTGGGCCCGGATTTACCTGCAATGTTCAGCAATGATGATGTTCTGGCTGAAAGGCTGCTGAGTATCGGCAGGCAGGTACAGGATCCGGTTTGGCGCCTGCCGCTCCATGATGGCTATGATGCCTGGCTGGATAGCCCTTTTGCGGATCTATCCAATGTATCGTCCAAACCCATGGCGGGCGCCGTAACCGCCGCATTGTTTTTGCGACGCTTTGTGCCCGCAGGGCAGGCTTGGGTGCACCTGGATCTCTATGCCTGGAATGATGCAACGCGGCCCGGCCGCCCTGAAGGAGGCGAAGCCCAGGCGGCGCGTGCCCTCTTCGCGCTGTTGTGTGATCAGAACAAGGGAACGTGAACCAAAACCGATTGAAACATTCCGCGCGAAACAGAAGATTTGGCGGCAGCTTTCAGGCACCAGTCTTTATCGGGCCGCCTGCAAGAAATCTCGTCCGCCCCATGAAAGGAAAAACAAATGGCTACCGGAAATAATCACGAACACCTGGTAAGGGTCTTGCAGGAAACCATCATCGCGCTGGTGCGCCGTGATGGTGCTGACCTTTCTTCGCGCCAGCTAGGTGTCATGCTTACAAGCTACCTGACCGATGGTCCGCATACGGTGCGCGGCTTGGCGCTGAAGCTTAATGTCTCCAAGCCCGCCATTACGCGCGCATTGGATCGGCTGGGTGAACTTGATCTGGCCCGGCGCAAGCCAGACCCTTCGGACAGGCGCTCAGTGCTGGTGCAACGCACCCCCAAGGGCAATGCCTTCATGCGTGATTTGCGCAATACCATTGTGGCGGCCGAAAACCGCGTGAATGAACCAGGCAAGGCCGAAGCGGCGCGAAAATAATCGCCTGCCGCAGCCCTTGGGCAAGGCTGCGCGGCGCTGCTCGCGCCTGTCTCACGCTATGCTTGACATGCCCGCGCCGCACTGCTTTGGCAGAAGGCGCGGCGCATGGGCCCAGGCATGACCGATATCAGCTACGTCCTCTCAAAGATTTTATGGTTTCCGGCGCGGCCGGGACATCTTGCGCTGATTATTGGGGCCATCGGGCTTGCGATGATCTGGCGGGGGCGCAGCTTTGGGCGTTGGCTGGTCTTGGCCTGCCTTGCTTTCTTCTTCCTGCTGATTGCGACACCGATCAGCCAATTTATCCTATTGCCGCTTGAAGATCGCTTCCCGCGCCCCGCCGCAGCCCCCATGCAGGTGGATGGTATTGTGATTTTGGGTGGCGCGGTTGATCAGAATATTACCGAAGCCCGGGGTATCCCCGCGATTAACGGTGCCGCGGAACGCATGACTGAAACCGTGGCCCTGGCGCGGCGCTATCCCAATGCGCGCATTATCTTCACCGGTGGCCAGGGTTCCTTGGTGCATGGCGGGCTGACAGAAGCCGATGTGGCGCGGCAGGTGTTTGATAGCCTGGGGCTTTCGGGGCCTCGGGTCATTTATGAAACTGAAGCGCGCAATACGCATCAGAATGCGGTGCTGAGCCACGCATTGGCGCAACCCAAACCTGGTGAGGTCTGGCTGCTGATCACCTCGGCCAGCCATATGCCGCGTTCCATGGGCGTGTTCCGGCAAGCCGGCTGGACCGGCATCATCGCCTGGCCGGTGAATTACCGCACCGGCCATAGCTTGGCCGCGCTTTATGATGCCCCCTTCCCGGAACGGCTAGGCCAGTTCGAATGGGGTTTCCGCGAATGGATTGGCCTGATCGCTTATCGGTTGATGGGCCGCACACCGGCACTGCTGCCTGCACCCTGAAGCGCGCGCCCTTCCCCTAGGCAATAGACGGTCAGATCATTTTGGGCATTTCCCCGGGGATCACTTGACCCTTCGGCGCAGGTTCAATTACTTTTCTGTCATTTATCATCCACCTTTATGCCTGGGCATTGAAGGTGGGTGTTAAGGCCTCAACAGGGAGAAAAAAATGACAGAGACATTGCGGGCAAAGCCCGATGGGACCGAATTGGGCCTGCTGCTTGGCGGCATCGCGGCGGTGGTAGTGGCCTATTTCCTGCCGGCGGTCACTTTCTCCGGCCAGGGCAGCGCGTCCTTCGGTCTTTCGATTTTCAGCAAGCTGCCGATCATGACAGCGATTGCCTTCGCCGCCATGGCGGCTGCAGTGGCAACACGCCTGATGCCGAAGTTTGAACGCTATGCCGAACAGGCGGCGGTGATTGCCATTCTGCTGGTGCTGGCGCCGGCGCTGATCGGCTTCATGATGGCGCTTGATCCCTGGACAGGCATTCGCCAGACCATGTTGAAAATGGCCAATGTGCGCAGCGTTAAGGTGAACCCAAGCCTCGCCTATATCCCGCTTTTCGCCGGCGCCATCATGATGGGCTTTTCGCTGCGTCGGCGTTTGCAGCGCGGTAGCGCGGCCACGGCGGCGGCCTGAACAGGTTTGCCCTGCGCCTTCTCGGCTATCGGCCGGGAAGGCGCGGTAAGGCTTCTTCGGCGCGCGCTTCAATCCACCTTGATATTGCCATCGCGGATCACGCGGGCCCATCTTTCGCGATCGGTTGCAATGAAGGCGCGGAAGGCTTCCTGCGTCATGGGCGCGGGTTCAGTGCCTTGCGCCACCAGCCTTGCGCGGAAGGCTTCGCGCGCGAGTGCGGCATTCACTTCCCGATGCAGCCGATCCACAATCGCGGTCGGCGTGCCCGCGGGCGCCATCAGCCCGTAAAAGCCAACACCTTCATAGCCAGCCACGCCGGATTCAGCGATGGTCGGCACATCGGGCAAGGCGGGGTCTCGGCGCGCGGTGGTCACGGCAATGGCGCGCACGCGGCCACCCTGAATATGCGGCAGCGCTGTTGGTGTGGTATCGAACATCATG
>CAIMVB010000338.1 GCA_903844785.1 uncultured Rhodospirillales bacterium
AGAATATCGCGCATGGGCGCAATGTCGAAGGCCTTATCCTCGGTCAAGCGGCGGATTTCATCGGCGCCGATGGAAGGCAAGCCTGGAATACGCCGCATGAGGCCCACCAGGATATTGAGGAGCCCCAAGGGCAGCGGCAGCACCGGGCGCGCGCCAAGCCCGGCAGCGCGCGCCACCGCGGCCAGAAAATCACGATAAGGCATGGCTTCCGGCCCCGCGATCACCATGGTTGCGGGGCCAGTCCAGGGGTGGCGGGCCGCCGCCAATATGGCGCGCGTGACATCGCTTTGATGAATGGGCTGCACCAAAGCGCGCCCGCCCCCGGGCAAAGGCGCGAAAGGCAGGCGACGCAAAAGCGCGGCCAGGCGCTGGACATTATCTTCGCCCTGCGCGCCATAAACCATGGTGGGGTGCAGCATGACACCAGCGCGACCGCTGGCAAGCAAGGCAGCCTCCCCCGCGCGGACGCCATCACCATGCGCATCCGCCCAGCGCGAAAAGCGGCGGGTTGAGCCCATCAGCACAAAGCGCGCATCTGCTGGCGCGGCGGCTAAAATATCGGGCGTATAGCGCGCATGGGCGGTGCTGATGATAGTTTCCGCGCCCTGTAGCGCCAGCCGCAGCGCGGCAGGATCGGAAACCTCGGCAATGCGCGGGGTGCCCGGCAAGCCAAGCGCCACCCATTTCGCTGCATCACGCACCACCGGCACAAAGCGCTCACCTTCAGCCAGCATTGCACGCGCCAGCGCTCGGCCGCTTCGGCCAGTGGCGCCAATCAGAATAATCAAGGTTCGGCGCGCAGGAACGCCAGATCGGCGCCAAGCGGTGCCTGCGTTACCTGATCATAAACCAGCTTGTCCCAGCCGCGCTTGGGCGCCGGGGCGGGCAGCCAGGCGGCGCGGCGGCGGGCCAATTCATCTTCGGCCACCAGCAAATCCAGCTTGCGATCCTTCACCGAAAGCCGGATGCGATCACCCGTTTGCACCAAAGCGAGCGGCCCACCCACCGCGGCTTCGGGCGCTATATGCAGCACAATCGTGCCAAAGGCGGTGCCAGACATGCGGCAATCGCTCATGCGCACCATGTCCTTCACGCCAGCGCGGGCAAGCTTTTTGGGGATCGGCAAATAGCCGGCTTCCGGCATGCCGGAAGGCGAACGCGGCCCAGCATATTTCAGCACCAGAATATCCTGCGCCGTCACATCCAAGGCCGGGTCGTCAATGCGGTTCGCCAGATCCTCCAACCCATCAAACACCATGCAACGTGCTTCGGTTTCAAATAGGGCGGGGGTCGCGGCACTCCGCTTCAAAATCGCGCCTTCGGGGGCCAGTGAACCGAACAAAGCGACCAAGCCACCAACCGGGGAGACAGGTTCGCTGAACGCACGAATGATGCGGCGGTCCACGAAATGGCTGCCATCGCCAATACGATCCGCGAGGCTCACGCCATCCAGATCAATGGTGGAAAGATCGAGCAGATCGCGCAATTCCCACAGCAGCGCGCGCATCCCGCCCGCCGCATGGAAATCTTCCATATAGCCTTCGCCGGTCGGCTTCAGATCCACCAGCACCGGCGTTTCTTCCGACAGCGCATCCAGCCGCTTGAGATCTAGCGAAAGCCCGGCGCGCCCGGCAATGGCGGCCAAATGCACCACCGCATTGGTGGAACCGCCCAAAGCCAGCAGCACGCGCGTGGCATTGTCCAGATTGCCCTGGGTCATCATCTGGCTTGGGCGGATCGGGTTTTTGATCAGCCGCACGGCCTGGGCGCCGGCTTCTTCCGCAATGCGAAGCCTATCCGCATGCACGGCGGGCGCACTCGCCCCGGCAAGCGGCATGAAGCCAAGGGTCGCGGCGATGCAGGCCATGGTGGAAGCCGTGCCCATCACGCCGCATGTGCCGGCGGTGGTGGCAAGCTTGCCTTCCAATTCGCCGATCCGCTCCGCACTCACTTCCCCGGCCCGGTAGCGCGCCCAATAGCGGCGGCAATCGGTGCAAGCAGACAGCCTTTCGCCTTCAAAGGCTTGCGCCAGCATCGGCCCCGTGACGAGCATGACGGCGGGGATATCGGCGGAAATCGCGGCCATAAGCTGCGCCGGCACGGTCTTGTCGCAGCCGCCCACCAGCACCGCCGCATCCATGGGCTGGGCGGAGAGCATGGCTTCCGTATCCAGCGCCATCAGGTTCCGATAATGCATGGAACAGGGGCTGAGCGAGGGTTCACACAGGCTGACCGTCGGGAAGCCCAACGGCAAAGCGCCTTCGGAAAGCACGCCGCGGCGCACGGCTTCAATCAGTTCCGGCACGGTGCGGTGGCAGTTATTGTAATCGCTTGCCGTATCGGCGATGCCGACCACGGGCTTATCCAGCATACGCTGCGAATAGCCCATGGATTTGGCGAAGGACCGCCGGAGATACAGCGCGAAATCGCGATCCCCGTAATTGGAGGTATTGCGGCCAAGGCCATGGGGTTTGTCGCTCATGGGGCGGGTCTTCCAAGGGGTTGCTTTGGGATGCAAATAAGCACCCTAGCGCGCTGCTGGGTAGGGTGGCTAAGGTTTGCGGTAACCTGATACCACATACAAAAACGTCGCTTTTCGCTTGACTTTTCTGGCCCTGGCCCGGATAAGCCCGCTTCCTTTCCATAGGTTTATTCGGAACCACCATGATCGCCACACAAACCCGCTCGCTGAAGCCGGCGGAGGTGAAGAAGAACTGGGTGTTGATTGATGCGGATGGGCTCGTGCTCGGCCGTCTCGCCACCCTGGTCGCCAATCGCCTTCGCGGCAAGCACAAGCCGCAATTCACCCCGCATGTTGATTGTGGTGACCATGTTGTCATCATCAATGCGAACAAGGTGCGCGTCACCGGCGCCAAGGCGGAACAGAGCGTGTTCTATTGGCACACGGGTTATCCGGGCGGCATCAAGGGCCGCACCATCCGTGAACGCATGGAAGGCCGCTTCCCTGAACGCGTTATCGAAAAGGCGGTTGAGCGCATGATCACCCGGGGCCCGCTGGGCCGGGCGCAGATGCGCAACCTGCATGTCTATGCCGGGGCGGAACACCCCCATGCCGGCCAGCAGCCTGCTGCCCTGGATGTGGCGGCGCTGAACCGTAAGAATTCCCTCGCAGTGAAGAAGGCGGGCTGAGGCTATGAGCGGCGAAACCAAGACCCTCGCGGACCTCAAGGAAATTGTGGCCGGCACCCCCGCCGCCACGGCGGAAGCGGCGATCAAGCGGGAACCGAAGCGCGATGCGCAGGGCCGTTCCTATGCCACTGGTCGGCGTAAGGACGCGGTCGCCCGCGTCTGGATCAAGCCCGGCAAGGGCCAGATCACCATCAATGACAATCCGGCGGCGAAGTATTTCGCGCGCCCGGTGCTGCGCATGCTGATCACCCAGCCCTTCCTGGTCGCGGATCGCTATCAGCAATTCGATGTCATCTGCACAGTTGTGGGCGGCGGTTTGTCCGGCCAGGCTGGCGCAGTGCGTCATGGCATTAGCCGCGCGCTCTGCAACTTTGAGCCCGATTTGCGCTCCATCCTGAAAAAGGCCGGCTTCCTGACGCGCGATCCGCGCGTAGTGGAACGCAAGAAGTACGGGCGCCCGAAGGCACGACGTTCCTTCCAGTTCTCCAAGCGCTGACGCCAGCGGACCGGCGTCGCGCGCCGGTCCCATACTGGGATTTTTATCAGGGGGCGGGTCCGCAAGGGTCCGCCCCTCTTGCATTTCTGAACCATTCGCGCCGCTATGTCGCGGCAAGGAGAGCGTATCATGGCCAAGACGCCCAAACTCTTCATTGATGGCGAAGCCGGCACCACCGGCCTGCAAATCCGCGACCGGATTGCGGCTAATCCGCATGTGGCGCTGTGTTCCATTGCCCCAGAACGCCGCAAGGATGCCGGCGCGCGGCGGGAAATGATGGAAGAAGTGGATCTGGTGATCCTGTGCCTGCCCGATGATGCGGCGAAGGAAAGTGCGGCACTCGCCGCTTCGCTTGGTGCGCAGGCGCCGAAGCTTCTGGATGCGTCAACCGCGCATCGGGTTGATCCCGATTGGGTTTACGGCCTGGCCGAACTTGCACCTGATCAGGCTGCTGCCATCGCCGCGGCATCGCGTGTTTCCAATCCCGGCTGCTACCCAACCGGCGCCATTCTGATGCTGCGCCCCTTGATTGATGCCGGGATTATGGCGCCTGATTTCCCTGTGACGGTGAATGCTGTGTCGGGCTATTCCGGCGGCGGTAAATCAATGATTGCCGCTTACGAAGCGCGGACCGCGCCGGATTTTGAACTCTACGGCCTGGCACTGGAACATAAGCATGTCGCGGAGATGCAGAAATATACCGGCCTGACACGCCGGCCTATTTTTGTACCTTCAGTCGCGGATTACGCGCAGGGCATGATTGATTCCATCCCGCTGCATTTGGATTTGCTGAAGGGTGGCGTGACGCCCGCTGATTTGGAAGCGGTGCTGGTCAAGCGCTACGCCGGCAGCGATGTGGTGCGTGTGGTGACGGCGGAAACCCATGGCAAGCTGGAACCCCAGGCGCTGAATGGGACCAATGGCCTCGAAATCCGTGTTTATGGCAATGAAAAGCGCGGCCAGGCGGTGCTGGTGGCGCGTTACGACAATTTGGGCAAAGGCGCTTCCGGCGCGGCAGTACAGAATCTTGGCCTGATGCTGGGTATTCCTGTTTCCGCTGATCTACCGAAAGCGGCGTAGGAGGTTACCGATATGGACATGCAACACCCAAGCAATCGCGGCCCTTTGTATATTTTTGAGGGCATTTGGCCGATGGTGCATGAAAGCGCCTTCATTGCACCGACGGCCGCCGTGATCGGCAATGTTACGATCGGTGAGCAATCGAATATCTGGTATCATTGCGTGCTGCGCGGTGATTCCAATTTCATCACCATCGGCAAGCGCGTGAATATCCAAGATGGCACCATTGTGCATGTGAATGCGGGGAAGGAGCCCACCATCATCGGTGATGATGTGACCGTGGGCCATGCCGCCATTGTGCATGCCTGCACGCTGATGAACCGCGCCTTTGTCGGCATGGGCGCGACCGTGCTGGATGGCGCGGTGATCGAAGAAGGCGGCGTGATTGCCGCCGGTTCCGTGCTGCCACCCGGCAAGCGCATCGGCACCATGGAGCTTTGGATGGGTAACCCCGCCAAGCTGGTCCGCGTACTGACCGAAGAACAACGCGCGGGCTTTGACCGCACCGCGAAGAATTACGTGCAGCTTTCCGGGCGGCACAAACTCTCGCTCGCCGGGGGCTGACGATCCGGTATTTTTGTTCATAATGAACCTCCGGAAAGTCCAAGGAGGTCAGCGTGAACCCAACCCTGAATGCCCTTTTGGCAAGCGGCGCCGCGGCCGCGCCAGCCATCCGCGCCCCAGGCCGCCCGGCGCTTTCCTATGCCGGGCTGCGTGACCTTACCGCCGCCACCATCGCGCGGCTGAACGCGATTGGCATTGGCCGCAATGATCGTGTCGCGATCGTGCTGCCCAATGGCCCGGAAATGGCGGCTGCCTTCATCGCGATTGGCGCCGGCGCCACCACAGCGCCGCTCAACCCTGCTTATCGCGCGGATGAATTCAACTTTTATCTGACCGATCTGAAGGCCAAGGCGCTGGTGGTGCAAAAGGGTGTGGCCACCGAAGCACGTGATGTTGCGGCAAAGCTGGGTGTGACCGTGCTGGAATTGGTGCCCGGAGAACACGCGGGCAGCTTCACCTTGGAGGGCGGCAGCCCTGCAAAAGCAGCGCAGCCCGGTGCGGCTGAGGCTGGCGATATTGCTTTGGTGCTGCACACATCAGGCACCACGGCGCGGCCCAAGATTGTGCCTTTGTCTCAGGCGAATATCTGCGCCTCCGCCCGGCATATTGGCGCGACGCTGGCGCTTTCACCCGCCGATGCCTGCCTTAACATCATGCCTTTGTTTCACATTCATGGGCTGATCGCTGCGGTGCTTTCCTCACTCGGCGCAGGCGGCGCGGTGATTTGTACGCCGGGCTTTGATGCTTTGCGCTTCTTCCGCCTGTTGGATGAGGAAAGGCCAAGCTGGTACACGGCGGTGCCCACCATGCACCAAACCATCCTGACGCGTGCGGACCGCAATGCGGAGATCATTGCGCGCGCGAAGTTGCGCTTCATCCGTTCGTCCTCGGCATCGCTCCCCGGGCCAGTGATGGAACAATTGGAGGCTGTGTTTGGCTGCCCGCTGGTCGAAAGCTACGGCATGACGGAAGCCTCGCACCAAATGGCATCCAACCCGCTGGCCGGGCCGCGCAAGCCTGGCTCGGTCGGCCAAGCTGCCGGGCCTGAAGTGGCGATCATGGATGATGATGGCACCATCCTGCCGCAGGGCGAGATTGGCGAAGTGGTGATCCGCGGCCCCAATGTGACCGCGGGTTATGAAGCCAACCCCGAAGCCAATGCCAAGGCCTTCACGCATGGCTGGTTCCGCACCGGTGATCAGGGCGCCTTTGATGCGGAAGGCTTTCTGACCCTCACGGGTCGCTTGAAGGAATTGATCAATCGCGGTGGTGAGAAAGTGAGCCCCTTGGAAGTGGATGGCGTGCTTTCCGCCCATCCCGCCGTGGCGCAGGCGCTGACTTTCGCCATGCCGCATGCGAAGTTGGGTGAGGAAGTCGCCGCTGCCGTGGTGCTGCGCGAAGGGGCGGCCTGCACGGAACGCGAATTGCGTGATTTCGCCGCGCAGCAACTCGCGGATTTCAAGGTGCCGCGCAAGGTGGTGTTCCTGCCGGAAATTCCAAAGGGTGCCACTGGCAAGCTGATGCGTATTGGGCTTGCGGAAAAGCTTGGACTGACGGGTTGATGGCAATGAAAATCTGCATCTTCGGTGCCGGCGCCATTGGCGGGCTGATGGGCGCCAAGCTTGCCGCCAAGGGTGATGTGGATGTCACCTTCATCGCACGCGGCCCGCATTTGGCTGCGATGCGCGAAAACGGCATGAAGCTGATCAGCGAAGGCGTGGAGCAAATCGTCCATCCGCGCTGCGTCGAGAGCGCTGAGGAAGCCGGCCCGCAGGATTATGTGCTGGTGACGCTAAAGGCGCATTCCCTGCCTTCCGCCGCCCGCCAGATGCAGCCCTTGCTTGGCCCCGATACCGCGATTGTGAGTGCGGTGAATGGCATTCCATGGTGGTATTTCCACGGGCTTGGCGGCGCTTATGAAGGGCGCATTGTGCAAAGCGTGGACCCGGAAGGCCAGGTTTCCGCGCTGCTGCCGCCATCGCGCGCCATTGGCTGCATTGTCTATCCCGCGGCTGAGGTGACTGCCCCCGGCGTGATTGAACATAGTTATGGCGACCGCTTCAGCCTGGGTGAGCCCGATGGCAGCCGCAGCCCGCGCGCTCAGGCGCTATCTGAAGCCCTGATTGCCGCCGGCTTCAAGGCGCCCGTGCGCCCAAAAATTCGCGATGAATTATGGGTGAAGCTTTGGGGCAATATGGCCTTCAACCCGATCTCGGCACTCACGACCGCAACACTGGATGTGCTGACGGGCGATGAAGGCCAGCGCGGTGTCGCGCGCGCCATGATGCTGGAAGGCCAGCGCGTGGCGGAAGCGCTTGGCGTGCGCTTTGCGATTGATGTGGATAAGCGCATTGCTGGCGCGGCGGAGGTTGGGGCGCATAAAACCTCCATGCTGCAGGATTTGGAACGCGGGCGCCCGATGGAGATCGAAGCGCTGCTCGGCGCCGTGGTGGAATTGGCCGATTGGGTCGGCGAAGCGGCACCCATTTCACGCACGGTCCTGGCGCTGGTGCGCGCCAGGGCACGTGCGGCGGGGTGCCTATAACGCCTCAATCCGGATCAGCGCTGGCTTTTCCATCACGGTATTCAGCTCCGCAATGCGCTTGAGCGCGGCACGCACGGAAGCCTCGCTCGTTTCATGCGTGGTCAGCACCACGGGCACGGCCTCACCAGGGGCGCGGCCACGTTGCAGCATGGATTCCAGGCTGATGGCATGGTCGCGCAAAACGCCCGTGACATCGGCAATCACACCGGGGCGGTCCACCACCATCAGGCGCAGATAATAAGCGCCGGTATGGCGATCCATCGGGAAGGAAGGCTCGGGTGTCAGCGCGGCGGCTTCCGCGCCCCAAACCGGGGTGAAGCGCCCACGGGCGATATCAATCACATCGGCCACCACGGCGGAAGCGGTTGGGCCTTCACCCGCGCCGCGGCCTTCCATCATGACGCGGCCCACGAAATCGCCTTCCGCCACCACGGCATTGAACACACCATCAACGCGCGCGATGGGCGCCGAAATCGGCACCATGCAGGGATGCACGCGGGTTGAAATGCCGCCATCTTCGCGCCGCGCAATGCCGAGCAGCTTGATGCGATAACCGAGTTCTTCCGCAAGTGCGATATCCAGCGCCGAGACTTCGCGGATACCTTCCACATGCACCGCACTAAAATCTACCGGGCGGCCAAAGGCCAACGCGGCCAGAATGGCAAGCTTATGTGCGGCATCAATGCCATCAATATCGAAGGATGGATCGGCTTCCGCATAGCCAAGCTTTTGTGCCTCAGTCAGCACTTCCGCGAATTCGCGCTTTTGTTCGCGCATCACCGTCAGGATGTAATTACAGGTGCCGTTCAGAATGCCGGCCACGCGCTGGATGCGATTTGCGGCCAAGCCTTCGCGCAGCGCTTTGATGGCGGGAATGCCGCCGGCCACCGCCGCTTCAAAAGCAAGTGCGGTGCCGCGCGCTTCAGAAGCCTGCGCAAGTGCGGCGCCATGCACCGCAAGCAGCGCCTTATTCGCGGTGACCACATGCTTACCAGCCGCAATCGCTGCTTCCACCAAGGCGCGCGCCGGGCCTTCAGACCCGCCGATGCATTCCACCACCACATCCACTTGCGGATCAGCGGCGAGTGCCACGGGGTCTTCATACCAGCGCAGCCCCGAAAGGCTGATACCGCGATCACGATTGCGTTCGCGTGCGGAAACCGCCGTGATGGCAATGGGCCTACCCGCGCGGGCGGCAATGATATCGGCATTGGCGCGCAGCAATTTCACAACGCCGGCGCCAACCGTTCCAAGGCCGGCAACCGCAATCGCAAGGGGGCGGGTCATGCATTCACCATATCAGCGGAATTATCCTGCGGCGCGGCATTGTCGCCACCCAGGAAGGTTTTGATGCCACGCAAGGCCTGGCGGATGCGGTGGCTATTTTCCACCAACGCAATCCGCACATGTTCATCACCATGCTCACCAAAGCCAAGACCTGGCGCCACGGCCACCTTGGCTTTTTCAAGCAATAGCTTGGAAAACCCGACCGAGCCCAAATGCCGGAAACGCTCGGGGATTGGCGCCCATAGGAACATGGAGGCCTCTGGCGACGGCACATCCCAGCCCGCCGCATGCAGCCCCTTCACCAAGACTTCGCGGCGTTCCTTGTACAATACGCGCATTTCTTCGATGCAATCCTGCGGCCCATTCAGTGCCGCCGTGGCAGCGACTTGAATGGGCGTAAAGGCCCCGTAATCCAGATAGGATTTCACGCGCGCCAAAGCCGCAATCAGCCGTGGATTGCCCGCCGCAAAACCCATGCGCCAGCCCGGCATATTGTAGGTCTTCGACATGGAGGTGAATTCAACCGTGATGTCCTTCGCCCCTTCCACTTCCAGCACGGAAGGCGGCGGCGTTTCGCCGAAGTAAAGCTCGGCATAGGCAAGATCAGATAGGATGAATAATTCATGCCGGCGGCAAAGCGCGACCAATTCCCGGTAGAATTCAATCGGCGCGGTCAGCGCGGTTGGATTGGACGGGAAATTCACAATCACCGCATTGGGCTTCGGCACGGAATGGCGCACGGCGCGGTCGATCGCTTCAAGCATTGAATCATCGGGCGTATAGGGAATGCTGCGCACCGAAGCGCCGGCGATGATGAAGCCGAATTGATGGATGGGATAGGAAGGGTTCGGCACCAGAATCGTATCGCCGGGGCTGGAGATAGCCTGCGCCAAATTCGCCAAGCCTTCCTTCGAACCCAGCGTGGCTACTACTTCGGTTTCCGGATCAAGCTTCACACCGAAGCGCCGATCATAATAGGCAACCAATGCCTTGCGCAGCCCTGGAATACCCTTGGACATGGAATAGCGATGCGTGCGCGGGTCTTGCACCGCTTCAATCAGCTTCGCCACAATATGCGGTGGCGTGGGCGTATCAGGATTGCCCATGCCAAGGTCAACAATATCCTCGGCTGCCGCGCGCGCCTTGGCCTTGGCCGCATTCACCTCGGCAAAGACATAGGGCGGCAAGCGCCGGATGCGATGAAAATCCTCGGTCATGGTTTCAGTCTCATCAGATAAGGGCTGCGCTTATAGACCAGCCCGTCACGGCCGGCGAGGCGCTTCACGCAAAACTGGGGGCGGCGGGGCGCCAGCGGGGGCCAGCATGGGGGGGGCTGGGATGCCGGCCGGTTCCGGGGCCACAACTGGGGCGGGGGCGGCTTGTTCCGGCGCCGGCGCAACAGGCGGCGCTTGGGGCGTCGGGGCCGGGGCAGCCATGCCGGTCAGCGCCGGGGCAAGTGCTGGCGGCGGCGGCCCGCCACGCGGGGCGCTGCCGGGCAGCGCGCCAAGCGGCTCCCGGCTTGCCTCTCTCTGCCCCGCCAGCCCAGCAGCCAAGGCTTCACGCGCCGCCATATCCGGGGTCTCCGGCCGCGGTGGCACCGTCCCTAAATTAGGGAAGGGCGTATTGGCGCCGGGTGGCGAAGGGCGGCCTTCATTCGCCGGGCCCCAGGCACGATCCCAGAATTTTCCCACCGCCCGGCCGGGTTGCGTTTCACACCCAGCAAGGAATAGGGCCAGAAAGGCGCAAAGCCGCGCTTGATTGGCTCCGCGGTGCCTCCTAGGTTGGGAATTGGTCCCGGTTGTCCTGCTATGCTCGCTCATGCACCCCTGCCTACGGCAAAAGGGGTAGCCTGAAACGGGCCCGGCGCGAAGCTTCCGGGCAGAAAAAGCCAGGAGGCCCCGATGGCCGAAAGCGATCAGCCCCCTTTCCGCATGCCAGACCCGGCATTGGTCAGCCGCACCATGGCCGATGTGGCGGAACGCAGCCAACGCATCGTGGCCGATTTCCTGAAGCGCCAATCAGACAATCCGGCCGAGCCCGACCCGATGCATATCGGCAATGCTTTTCTGGATATGACAACGCGGCTAATGGCCAACCCCGCGCGGTTGGTGCAGGCTCAGATCGGCTTTTGGCAGGATTATTTGACGCTGTGGCAAAATACCGCCCGGCGCATGATGGGCGAACCCGCACCCGCCGTGATCGCGGAAGACCAAAAGGATAAGCGCTTCAAGGATGAGGCTTGGCGCGACAATGAAGTGTTTGACTTCATCCGCCAAAGCTATCTGCTTTCCGCGCGTTATATGCAGCGCCTGGTGCATGATGCCGAAGGGCTGGATGATAAAACCGCCCAGAAGGTGGATTTCTACACCCGCCAATTCGTGGATGCGATGAGCCCCACGAATTTCGTTATGACCAACCCCGAAGTGCTGCGCCGCACAGCGGAAACGGGTGGCGAAAACCTGCTGAAGGGCTTGTCCAATCTGCTGACAGACCTGGAACGCGGCCAGGGCAATCTTCGCATCCGCATGACGGATGAAAGCAAGTTCAAGGTGGGCGAGAATATCGCGGTAACACCGGGCAAGGTTGTTTATCAGAACGACCTGATGCAGCTGATCCAATACACGCCCACCACGGAAAAGGTACTGAAGCGCCCGCTGCTGATCCTGCCGCCCTGGATCAACAAATTCTATATTCTGGATCTGCGCCCAAAAAATTCTTTCATCCGCTGGGCGGTGGATCAGGGGCATACGGTTTTTGTGGTTTCCTGGGTTAATCCGGATGCGAAGCTCGCTGAGAAGGGCTTTGAGGATTACATGCTGGAAGGCCCCTATGCCGCGCTGGACGCGATTGAAAAAGCCACCGGCGAAAAGGCAGTCAATGCCATTGGCTATTGCCTGGGCGGCACGCTGCTTTCAGCCACACTGGCGCATATGGCGGCCAAGAAAGACACGCGCATCAAATCCGCGACCTTCTTCACCACCATGGTGGATTTCACGGAATCGGGCGAACTTGGCGTTTTCATTGATGAAGAACAATTGAAAGCGCTGGAATCAAAAATGCAAAGGCGCGGCTTCCTGGAAGGCCGCGAAATGGCGACCACCTTCAATATGCTGCGCGCCAATGATCTGATCTGGTCCTTCGTGGTGAACAACTACCTGTTGGGCCAGGACCCCTTCCCGTTTGATCTATTATATTGGAATGATGATTCCACGCGCATGCCGGCGCGTATGCATTCCTTCTACCTAAGGCGCATGTATCAGCAGAATGATCTGATCAAGCCGGGCGGGGTTGAATTGCTGGGCGTGAAGCTTGATTTACGTAAAATCAAGCTGCCCACTTACATTCTCTCAACGCGGGAAGATCATATCGCGCCCTGGGCTTCCACCTATCGCGCGACGCAGACCTATACCGGCGATATCCGCTTTGTGCTGGCGGCATCGGGGCATATTGCTGGCGTGGTCAATCCGCCGGATGCGGGCAAATACAGCCATTGGGTCAATACGGAATTGCCGGCAACGCCTGAAGCTTGGCTAGCTGGTGCGACTGAATTGGCCGGTTCCTGGTGGCCGGATTGGCAGCGCTGGGTCACCGGGCAAGACCCCGCCCAAGTACCGGCACGCAAGCCGAAAAACGCGCTTGAAGATGCGCCAGGCAGTTATGTGAAAGTCATGGCGCAGGATTGAACCGCGCCCGCGCTTCAGCGCAATGGCAGACGCAGGATAAAGCTGGCGCCACCGCCTGGTGTATCTTCCAGGTTAAGGCT